>JBNMLR010000073.1:0-7765 GCA_050874945.1 Butyribacter sp.
CTGTATATTTTCCCTGAATAGATGAGCTCAGGCATAAAGCGGTAGAAAAATGTAAGCAGAAGTGTGCTTATATGTGCTCCGTCTACATCGGCATCTGTAAGTATGATTATCTTGTCATACCTCAATTTGCTTATATCAAATTCATCGCCTATTCCACAGCCGAATGCTGCTATCATTGATTTTATCTCATTATTTAACAATATTTTTTCAAGTGATGCTTTTTCTACATTTAATATTTTTCCTCTGAGCGGAAGAACCGCCTGTGTTTTTCTATTTCTCGCCGTTTTCACCGTACCGCCGGCTGAATCTCCCTCGACTATGTAAACCTCACATTCCTCCGGATTTTTGGAAGTACACGCAGCAAGTTTACTCTTTGTGTCCACATCGTTTAACTGCTTTAATACGGTATTTCTTGCCTTGTCACTCGCTTTTCTCGCATTGTAGCTTTTTACTGAGTTATCGAGTATCGCCTGAAGCACATTTATATTTTTATCGAGATAACGCTGTATCTCTGTTGTCACGACCTCATCCACCGCCGTTTTTGCGTCAGTGTTTCCAAGTTTTGTCTTTGTCTGTCCCTCAAACTGAGGGTCAGGATGCTTTATTGAAATGATTGCCACAAGTCCGTTTCTTATGTCTTTTCCATCGAAATTTTCATCTTTGTCCTTGAGCACTCCGAGTTCCCTAGCATACTGGTTCATAACCCTTGTGAGTGCCATCTTAAATCCTGTCACAAGCGTACCGCCGTCTACTACATTTATCCTGTTGCAGTATGGATTTATCTGCTCAGAGAAATTTGTAGTATATTGAAGTGCTACCTCAACCTCAATATCCCCGCTTGTCCCCTCAAAATAAATCGGCTCCTTATGAATTACATGGGCATCCCTGTTTATATATGAAACAAAGCTTTTTATGCCGTGTTCTTCGAGATATATTTTCTCCTCACCGTCATTTTCATTCTTAAATACAAGTTTGAGATTTTTGTTAAGATATGCAATCTCTTTAAGTTTTTTCTTTATGACCTCTGCCTTAAAATGTATCGTCTCAAAAATCTCAGCATCAGGATAAAATGTTACTTTTGTTCCCGTCGCTGATTTTGCACATTTGCCTACAGGCTCTAACGCTCCTTTTTTGAGTTCCGTAACAGGATGACCGCCGTTTTTATATTCGTCACGGTAGACAAGTCCGCCCCTCTTTACCTCAACTATCATATGTGTTGAAAGGGCATTTACTACTGACGAACCAACACCGTGAAGTCCTCCTGACACCTTGTATGCCGAGTTTCCAAATTTGCCGCCAGCATGAAGTATCGTATATACCACACGCACCGTAGACACCTTTTTTGTCGGATGTATATCTACCGGAACTCCTCTGCCGTTATCTTCTATGCAGATTCCTCCGTCTTTTTTCATCGTGATATGTATCTCGTTGCAAAATCCTGCAAGATGTTCGTCTATACTGTTGTCTAAGATTTCCCATATAAGATGGTGAAGCCCCCTCGAACCGGTAGAACCTATATACATACCCGGTCTTTTTCTGACTGCTTCAAGTCCTTCAAGTATCACTATCTCTTTTCCTGTATAGTCGCTCATTACGCCCTCCATTTTAATAAATCACAGGTAATCGCAAAACTGTCTGTTATAAAAGTCCTGCAAATCCCTATTACTAAATCTCTATCTGCCGTCTGTCTGTTGTTCTTAATTTTCACATAACAAAACTGTATATATCAGAACAAAGTAAATATCAGCCACAAACTGACACGAACAAACATTTGCATATTATAACAGAAAATCTAAAAAAATGCAAAAAAATCTGTGCAGCCCGATATAAAGCCACACAGATTTTTAATTTTAAGCATAAAACTGTCTAGTTCTCTGCTTTTTCTTCTTCTGAATCTTCTTTCTCCGAAGCTTCTTCACCATCCATATCAAGTGTCACATATTCTCTGTCACCCGATTCATCATCATCTGATGTCTCGTTTTCTTCATCTGCTTCCTCGTCATCATCTGAAGCATCTTCAAAGTCATCATCGAAATCATCATCAAATTCCTCGTCAAACTCATCAAAATCTTCATCCCTGTTTAAAAGGTCGATTCCACAGAACTTCTTAAGACAATAAACAACTCCGCAGGCTGCACCTGCAACTGCTGCCACGCCTGTAACAAATTTTAAAAATTTCTTCATAAA
The DNA here is from genome assembly GCA_050874945.1 of Butyribacter sp. Classification (GTDB taxonomy): domain Bacteria; phylum Bacillota; class Clostridia; order Lachnospirales; family Lachnospiraceae; genus Butyribacter. The sequence continues at coordinate 2,188 of JBNMLR010000073.1, forward strand.
AAACCTCCTTAAATGTTTACGAAACTATCATTATCCGTAAGTATATCGTGCAACTAACACAACCTGTAATCAGTTTCGTATTACCTTTTTTCTATCTTGTAGTAAGTTTATGTGTAATATGGAACAAATACGGATCAAGGTCTTTTGACATTGAAAGTGCTTCCTGTATATCAAAGTCAACGAACTCTCCTTCTTTGTATCCTACAACCCTGTTGCTCTTACCTTCGCATAAAAGCTCAACTGCCATAGTACCCATAGCTGATGCAAATACTCTGTCCTTACAGGTAGGATTACCGCCACGCTGAATGTGACCAAGTATCGTAGCTCTTGTTTCTACACCTGTGGCAACCTCGATTATCTTTGCCATCTCTGCTGAGTTTCCTACTCCCTCTGCATTTACGATGATATGGTTTTTCTTACCGAGTTTTCTTCTGTCCTGTATCTTTGTGATGATTCTCTGTATATCACCATGATATTTCTCTGTTGTAAGTATATATTCAGCACCACTTGCTATACCTGTCCAAAGTGCTATATGACCTGCCGTGCGTCCCATAACCTCCACGACACTGCATCGCTCATGCGACTCTGATGTGTCTCTTAATTTGTCGATAGCTTCCATAGCCGTGTTTATAGCCGTGTCAAATCCGATAGTGTACTCGGTACAGGCAATATCAAGGTCAATAGTTCCCGGAACTCCGATAGTGTTTATGCCCTGCTCTGAGAGTCTGCTCGCTCCGTTGAACGAACCGTCACCACCGATAACAACTATACCGTCAATACCATGCTTGCGGCATATGTCTGCTGCCTTTTTCTGATATTCTGTCTTTTTAAACTCAAGGCATCTTGCAGTATAAAGAATAGTACCACCGGTCTGGATAATATCAGATACAGAAAGATTGTTCATGTCTATAATATCTTCCTCTAAAAGACCTGCATATCCTCTCCTGATTCCTTTTACTTTTAATCCGTTTGAAATTCCGGTGCGGACAACTGCTCTTATCGCAGCATTCATTCCCGGTGCATCACCACCACTTGTCAGTACACCAATAGTCTTAACAGCATTACTCATAATGTCCTCCTTAAGTATCGTCAAATAAAAACGTTAGTATAAATTTTCCGAAACAATAAGTATAGTACAATAAGTGTTGTCTGACACACAAAGTGTGTACAGTAACCGTAATCGTCTTTACATAAATTTTACTATGACTTATTCTCATTTATCCAACATAATTTTACGGCAAATCCAATTATTTTTCAATACTCTTTTCACGAATTGCGAATGCCTCTTTCGGCATAAACTTAAAGTTATCGTCTTTTACAAGTTTTCTTGCATCCACACTCCTGCTTTTCGGAAGTTTTTTTACCTGTTTTTCTTTTGCAACATATATACATACTGAGTCTTTTCCGTCATATGGCAGCAGATTTTTGTATAATTCCTGTTCTTTATCAACAAACTCCTGCAAATCTTCAAACCGTATCCACAATTCGCACGGTATCCTGTCAAAAGGTATTATATCACGGCAGATAAGTTTTGCCGCCCTGTTCTCCGATGTCTGAACCCTGCCCCTGACAAATATCTTTGCATCGTCAGTAAGAAGCGGTTTAAGTCTCTCATAATCCCTCGGAAATATCGTTATCTCAATAGTTCCATAAAGGTCTTCAAGCTGTATATATGCCATAAGTTTGTTTGAGGATTTTGTAACTTTTACATTTTTATCAGCTATCATACCGCCGACAATAACATTCTGTCCATCCTCAACCTTTGCAGATGATTCTTCATCATCCTCAGACACCATAAAGTCAAGAGAGGTATTTGTGCAGTTCTTTTTCATAAGCTCCGTATAATCATTTAAAGGATGCCCACTTATATATATACCCAGAACTTCTTTTTCAAATCCCAAAAGTTCTTCTTTTGCGTACTCATCAATTTCGGGATATTTTATCTCATTTGCTTTGTCAAGTTCATCATCACCCATATCAAAAAGTGACATCTGTCCTGCTATGGCATCTTTCTTTTCCCTGTTTACGGCATCAAGCATCGAATCGTAAACCATCATTTTCTGACGGCGGTTTCCGGGCATTGAATCAAGTGCCCCCGCTTTTATAAAGTTTTCTATCGTATGCCTGTTTATCTCTTTTGATGTGAGACGCATCATAAAATCATGCATGGACTCAAATTTTCCACCACGCTCTCTCTCCGCTACGATTGCTTCTATAACAGGCTCTCCTACACCTTTTATTGCTGACATTCCAAAGCGTATCGCTCCGTTTGCCACATGAAATCTGCTGAATCCCTCGTTTACATCGGGCGGCAGTATGTCAATACCAAGACTTTTACTGCTCATTATATAGGAGATTACTTTTGCGGTATTATCTTTTACTGATGTGAGAAGTGCCGCCATAAATTCAACGGGATAATAGCATTTTAAGTATGCGGTCTGATATGACACGACTGCATATGCCGCAGCGTGTGATTTGTTGAAAGCATATTTGGCAAAGTCTATCATCTCATCATATATCTTGTTTGCCGTTTTTTCATCTATGCCGTTTGCAATACAGCCTTTTACGCCCTCTTCCTCGTTGCCGTACACAAAGTTTTTACGCTCTGCCTCCATGACTTTTGTTTTCTTTTTTGCCATCGCACGGCGGACAAGGTCGCTTCGCCCGAAACTGTAGCCTGCAAGATTTCTTACTATCTGCATTACCTGTTCCTGATACACGATACATCCGTATGTCGGTGCAAGTATCGGTTCAAGCTGCGGACAATCGTAGACTATGCTGTCACGGTTTGTCTTTCCGGCGATATATTTTGGTATAAAGTCCATAGGTCCCGGACGGTAAAGTGAGATACCTGCTATAACATCCTCCATGTTCTGAGGTTTAAGTTCTTTCATGAACTGTCTCATACCCGGACTTTCAAGCTGGAACACACCCTCTGTTTTTCCTGTTCCTATCATCTCAAACACTTTTTTATCATCGTAATCTATATCCATCATAGTATCATCGGCAAGTCCCGCCATGTGCGCCGCATTCTGAATAACAGTGAGTGTCCTGAGACCAAGAAAGTCCATCTTCAAAAGGCCGAGTTCCTCTAAAGTTGTCATGGTGTACTGCGTTGTTATCGTTCCGTCTGATGCCCTTGACAACGGTACATACTCATCGACCGCTTCAGGACTTATAAGAACTCCCGCAGCGTGCATTGATGTGTGGCGTGGCAGTCCCTCAAGTCTCATAGACATATCTATAAGATTTTTTGCCTGCTCATCACTGTCATAAAGTGCTTTTAATTCAGGATTTTCCTTAAGCCCCTTTTCTATCGTAATACCAAGTTCCATAGGAATTGCCTTTGTCACGGTATCGACAAAATTAAGCGGCAGATCCAGTGCCCTTCCAACATCTCTTATGGCATTTCTCGCCGCCATAGTTCCAAATGTAACGATCTGAACCACACGGTCTTTTCCGTATTTTTCCATTACATATTTTATGACCTCAGGGCGTCTTTCATAACAAAAATCTATATCTATATCGGGCATTGTAACTCGCTCCGGATTTAGGAAACGCTCAAAGAGAAGGTCATACCTAAGCGGATCTATATTCGTAATACCAAGTGTGTAAGACACGACACTTCCCGCTGCCGAACCTCGTCCCGGTCCTACACTTATGCCGTGGTCCCTCGCATATTTGATAAAGTCCCACACAATAAGGAAATAATCGACAAATCCCATTGTATGGATTGTCTCCAGCTCATATTCAAGCCTTTCCTTAAGTTCTTTGTCAGGATTTCCATATCTTCTTACAAGTCCCTCATTACAGAGTTTGTTTAGATATTCCCATGCAGTGTAGCCGTCAGGCACATCATACTGCGGCAGTTTATAATTTCCAAATTCTATCTCGACATGACACCTCTCTGCAATCTTTTCCGTATTTTCCAATGCTTCAAGTGCATACGGAAAAAGCTGTTTCATCTCGTCCTCGGATTTGAGATAATACTGCCCTCCGTCGTATCTCATCCTGTCCTCGTCGGTAACCTTTTTCTGTGTCTGTATGCAGAGAAGTATGTCATGTGCTTTCGCATCATCAGCCATTATGTAATGCACATCATTTGTGGCAACAAGTTCTATACCTGTCTCCTCACTCATCCTGAGCAATCCCTGGTTTACTGTCGCCTGATCCGATATTCCATGATCCTGAAGCTCCAGGAAAAAATTGCCCTCACCGAATATATCCCTTAACCTGAGTGCCTCTTTTTTAGCTTCATCATAAAAACCCTGTCTTAAATTTGTTGCAACAATACCTGCAAGACAGGCACTTAAAGCGATAATTCCCTCATGAAACTGTTCAAGCACTTCATAATCCACTCTCGGCTTATAATAAAAGCCCTCGGTAAATCCTCTTGAAACAATCTTCATAAGATTGGCATAACCTTTATCGTTCTCTGCGAGCAGAACAAGATGATTATATCTGCCCTCGCCCTTGTCATTTTTCTTCTCAAATCTTGAACCCGGAGCAACATAAACCTCACAGCCTATGACCGGATTTATATCCGCCGCCTTTGCTGCTCTGTAAAAATCTATAACACCATACATATTTCCATGATCCGTAATGGCAAGATTTTTCATACCAAGTTCCTTTGCCCTGTTCACAATCTCACCGATCTTGCAGGAACCGTCAAGCAGTGAATACTGTGTATGGACATGAAGATGCGTAAAACTCATGACTCTCCCCTTTCTAAATATAAAAAAGCGAACCAAGTCGCCTAATGCAACCGTCCGCTTTAAACTTTATCTCAGGCAATACTTTTCTATGCATTGGCTGTGCTTAAGTACTTTACAATATCATCCATTGCCGTCTGCTCATCATCTCCATTAGCTGAAACGACAACTTCCTCGCCTGCTGTGAGCCCGAGTGTCATCATACCCATGATACTTTTTGCATTCACTTTTCTATCATCACACTCAACATAGATACTGCTGTTGTACTGACTTGCAACCTGAACCAATACGGCTACCGGTCTTGCCTCCAAACCATTTTGAAGCTGAATCTGAATCTTTTTTGTAATCATGTTGTTCCTCCTTTTGTCAGACAGATTGCTTAAAATTTTTATAAATTCATATTTTCCTTTTCCTGTCTGATTTCATTTGCAATATTGCTTAGTTTTTTCAGACGGTGATTGACACCTGACTTGCTTATTGGTCTGTCAAGCATCTTTCCAAGTTCCTGCAGGGAACTGTCAGGATATTCAAGTCTCAACTCGGCTATCTCCTTTAGTCCGTCCGTAAGTGCACTAAACCCCCTATTACATTGAATATACTTAATATCTTCTATCTGCCTTGCAGCAGTATTTACTATTTTTGAAATATTTGCAGTTTCACAATTCACCTGCCTGTTGACAAAGTTGCGCACTTCTTTAACAATGCGTACATTTTCAAATTCCATAAGTGCCTTATGTGCTCCTATGACATTTAAAAAATCAACAATCTGTGCCCCCTCTTTTATATAGACGACCTGATATTTTTTTCTCTCGACTATCTTCGCATCAATTTCAAAACAGCTCATTGCTTCTTTTAACTGCTGTGCA
>JBNMLR010000074.1:0-7748 GCA_050874945.1 Butyribacter sp.
CTTATACTCTTTATCTTTGAGTCTTTTTTTACCAATACCGCCAGTCCTTTTTCTCCATAGGCAACATTTGAAACTATCTCTATGTCCTGTCCTGAAGATTTAGCTATGATTGCAGGCAGGTCAGCCATAAATCCCATATCCTCCTGTCCTGCCGCCACCGCTTCATTTACAAGCGGTCCTGACTGATATTCATCCCATGTAAATTTTACTCCGACTTTGTCAAGTTCTTCCTTTAAATATCCAAGATTATACGCAACATAAACAGGTGTATATAACGGATAAGGCTGTGCCGCTATCCTGAGTTCTCCTGATTTTTTCTCCGCCGAATCTGTTTTAGCCACCGAGCTGCTGCTATTATTTTTTGCATTGCCGCATCCGCCAAGCATAGAAACAAACAAAGCCATTATAACAACTGTTCCAACAATCCTCTTTATCTTCTTAAACACTTTCACTTTTTTTACATCAGATATATTCATATTGACCTCCATTTCTTCACTCATACTTTGCACATTTCAAATTTGTGCAAAACATAAATCTTAGGCATAAAAAATTTTAATTTCCACGCTATTATAACTTTCTCATATTCACATTTTTACAAAATCTCATGCAAAACCATACTCTCCCGCAACACTTCTGAGCCTTTCCATAGTTCCCTCCTCAAGAGCCGCACCTTTCATCGGATAATCTCTGCCGAGTTTTTCATACTTAGATTTTCCGAATCTGTGATACTCTAGAAGTTCATATTTTTTCTGACCTATCTGCTTTAGAAACTCACAAATTTTTCTTATGTCGGATTCATTATCATTAAATCCCGGTATAACAGGCGTTCTCACTATAATATCCAGCTTTGGAAACTTCCTTTTAACAGCTCTCAGATTATCGGTAATATTTTTGTTCGTCATTCCTGTCCAGCTCTCATGTTTGCTCTCATCAAGGCTTTTTATGTCATAATATACAACATTCAGATATTGTGCTGCCTCAAGGAGCACATCTTTTTCAACACATCCGCAGGTTTCTATTGCCGTTGACAGATAATGCCTTTTTGCTTCTCTCAAAAGGTCTATTGTAAATTTTCCGTGTACCAGAGGTTCACCGCCGCTCACGGTCATTCCTCCCTCACTGTTTTTATAAAAAATCTCATCTTTTTCTACTTCTCTGATTATCTGTGGGATAGTCATCCTCTCCCCGGCAAGATTTTCACCCATTTTTTCTATCTCAAAATTCTGTGATTCGGGATTGCAGCACCAGCGGCACCTCATAGGGCATCCTTTCAAAAATACGGTCGCCCTTATCCCCGGTCCGTCATGCAGCGAATAACGCTGAATATTAAAAACTACTGCTTCTCTATCTGACACTTTGCTGCCTCCCTTCTTTGATTTATGTACTCTCTGTATCTTCTCAAAACGAATACTTTCGGCTAGTACAACGAAAATTAAATCTTTGATATAACGCTTTCATTTTTTTACTAAACAGTCTGCTGCTCAGTTCTCGCAATAATATCGTCCTGTAAATCTTTTGACAATTCGGTGAAATATGCACTGTAGCCTGCTATCCTCACAAGCAGATTTTTGTATTCCTCCGGTCTTTGCTGTGCTTTTCTGAGTGTTTCCGTATTTAAAACATTAAACTGGATATGCCACAGCCTAAGGTCATGCCATGCCCTGATAAACTGAACAAGTTTTTCTGTTCCCGTCTCTCCCTCGACACATGACGGACTCAGTTTTATATTTAAAAGTCGTGAGGCTCTCTCTTTATATCCCTTGTTTTTTGTAGCAAAATTTGATAATAGCACAGCCGTAGGTCCGTTTTTATCTGCTCCCTGTGATGCACTGCTGCCATCTGACAACGGCATATACGCTTTTCTTCCATTAGGAGTTGCACTCACCACTTTTCCAAACGGCACATGAGATGTAAACGGAACAAGCCTTAAATCAAGATGGACACCAAGTTCCTCCGAGTATTTAGCGGCAAAATCAAGTGCCTCCCTGTCAATCCTTTTTCCTATAACATCCGCATATTCATCATCATTTCCATAAGCAGGTGCGGTCTGTAAAAGTTCTCTTATATCTTCATATCCCTCAAAGTCAGCTTTAAGAGCCGCCTTTAATTTCTCCCATGTAATCTTTTTTTCCTCAAATACAAATTTCTTTATTGCCGCAAGAGAATCTATTACCGTTCCATAGCCGATAAATTCAAAATATCCAAGATCTATCCCTCCCGGTATATAAGGCTGGTGAATATCCGTATAACTGTCACGGCACAGCTTGTGCAACAACGAACCAAGAGGTGACGCAAAGTGCATCGCACGAAGTCTTATTATTTCATGTTCCTGAATAAACGCATTTCTAATAAAATATTTCTGCTGTTTTAAATAAGCTGACAGAAATTCCTCAAATGACGAAAATTCTTCGACTTCACCTGTTTTTAGACCGATGACCTCATTGCCATACTTTAACATTTTTCCATTATACAAAGTCATCTCAAGTGCCGCCGCAAAATTTATGTAAGCACACGGACTTGTAAATGTGTCTCTGTTTGGCATACGACATTCCGAGCATCCTGAAACGCTGTAATCATTTGCTTCTTCTATACCTGCCCCTTTTGCCAGCAGCAGTGGAATGACTTCGTCATCATTTATAAGTTTTGGAAATCCGCTTCCCTCTTTTATCGTTTTTGCAACCTCGTGAAGATAACGGTTAGGACTTAATGTATGTATTCTCGCCGCAAGGTCAGGATAATTTAACGGAAAGTTTCTCTTTGATTTCAGGAAAAGATATGTAAGTTCATTGACAGCATCATTTCCCTCTCTGTCAACACCGCCTATCGTGACAGCCTCCCAGTGTGCGTAACCCTCGTTAAATGCACCTCCCGTTTCCGACAGATAAAGGTCAACAAACTCAGACATTCCGACCCACATACATTCAAGCAGCTCCTCAGCTTTTTCTTCAGTGATCAGCCCTTTCTCAATATCCCTCTTATAATAAGGATATAAATACTGATCCATGCGTCCATTAGAAATAACCGTTCCTGTTTTCTGCTCAATTCTCGAAAACATCTGCACAAACCACTGTGACTGCAATGCCTGATAGAAATTTTCAGGCGGAAATTCAGGAACACGGCGTGCATTTTCCGCTATTTTAAGCAGTTCTTCTTTTTTCTTTCCGTCTTTCTCATTTTTTGCAAGTTCTTCCGCAAGGTTCGCATAACGGTTTGCCCACAACACGATAGCATCACAGGTGATAATAGTTGTCTCCAAAAACGGCTTTTTCTCCAGTGTGTCAACAGCACTGTCCTCATCAAGATTTTCTAATCTCTCCAAAGCCTCTTTCTTAATGCCGTCAAAACCCTTTTCAAGAATTATCTCATAATCGTGAACCCACTGTATTGATGAACGGAAGGACGAAGTCTCATTTACTATAAATCTCGAAGAACCGTCCTCATTATATGTAAGTTTCTTTGTATCTTCCGGAAATACACGAACGAGCTCCTCGTGATAAGTTTTTCCCTCCCAATACGGCTGGATAACTTCTTTTACGATTTTTGCATCTTCTTTAGAAATGCTGAATGGAGAAGTCTCCCTCTCAGGTAATTTTTCAATGGCATCACCGAGAATATCTCCGTCAAGCTCAGGGTATAAAATTCCATAACGCCCAAGCTTGCCGCTTCTTCCAACAAGAAGCTGACCGTCCTCTATGTAAACCGTGGCATTTTTTGCATAATGCATAAGTGCCTTTGCCCATCTGAGATTTAACGGCTGACCCTCCGTTTCCTTAAAAGACTCTGTAAAATAAAGACCTCTCTCTATATCTATCTGTGGCTTTGTGCCCTTAACTTTCTCTAATAAAACAGTTGCTCTGTTTGGAAAGGAATATACAGTTTTATGAGTTCTTATCTCCTCGTTTATCCTCTCCTCCTGAACTGACAATACTTTTTTCTCTGACATTATTTATCCCCCTTTTTGTTCTATAATATTTTTTCTTGCAAACCTAACACCGATTGCTAAACTATGCACCAATAAACTTATTTCTTATGAACATTTATTGTTACCATTTGCACCATAGATAAAACGGTAACTTCTGTGCTTTTTATGTTTTATATTGTATTCATAGTTTTCATATAGGACAACAGTAATTCATGAAATCGTCTTCAGCAAAATAACAGTTCAGACTTTCATCTCTTATGTTCATAAACATACCTGCAAACTGTCAGCCGCCGCAATGCAGCTTTTGTTTATTTGTTCCATCTGAGCGTACTCGCAAGGGCTTTGCCCTCATTTCATAAATGAAAGACTATTCTACCGTAAAAATATATATGTATAAATAGTAAAACGGACATTCGCAATCCGCTTCTATGTTCAATTATTGATTGCCATAACTTTACAATATATCAAAAATATGAAATCGTTTTCACGCGCTGCAATCCCCTGATATTCAGGTATTTCACGATTATATACATATAATATTTCTGCAAAAAATACCCTGACATAGTTAAAAGCGGATATTTGCAATCCGCTCTGCCACTTCCTTTATAAGGTTAAAATTGCTGTGTTTTCCGTATTTTCACCCTGTTTCCACAACACTTCTCCCATTGACTTTATTTGTTCACATTTATTAACATATCTTTCACATTTAAAACATTACAAGTTCACACTTCCACGATATTATAAACCTATCAAATGAAACGAAATCATTTGATAAGTGCTTAAATTTTTTTCATACCTTCTCCAAACAATTAAGCGAAAGCTTGATTGTTAGAACCGCTTTCTCCAGCGGTTCTTTTTTTCGACAAAAATCAAAACCGCAGCTTTATGAAACTTAATTCACAAAACTGCGGTTTTTTATCTGATTATTATTTTATCTGACACACTGCCGTTTCCCCTGTTTCTACAGGAATATATACTTACATACGAACAATACCGCAAGTATATACATTAAAGGTTTAACTTTCTTTGCTTTTCCACAAAATACATTGATAACTACATATGAGATAACACCGAGTGCGATTCCCTCTGAAATACTATACATAAGAGGCATTGCAAGAAGTGCAAGATATGCCGGTACTGACTCTGTAAGGTCTGTAAAATCTACACTTATGATTGATGAAATCATCAGGAAACCTACAAAGATAAGTGCAGGTGCAGTAGCAAATGATGGGATTGCCGTAAATATAGGTGCGAAGATTATCGCAAGCAGGAACATAATACCCGTTACTGCTGCCGAAAGTCCTGTGCGTCCTCCTGCAAGTACACCCGCTGATGACTCAACATATGTTGTAGTTGTTGATGTTCCAAGAACTGCTCCTACTGATGTTGCGATAGCGTCAGCAAGAAGTGCGGGCTTGATTCTAGGGAGTTTTTCGTTTTCATCAAGCATACCTGCTTTTGTCGATACACCGATAAGTGTTCCAAGTGTATCAAAAATATCTACAAAGAGGAATGCGAAAAGTACGACGATAAAATCAAGAATTTTGATGCTTGAAAAATCTGCTTTAAAGCACTGTCCAAATGTATCTCCGATAGCTGTAATATCTATCATCTTAAGTGTAGGATATAATGAATAAAATCCGCTGTCAGGATTTGGAACATAAATTCCGACAAGCTGGCACAACATTCCAAGTATCCATGTGCTTAATATTCCGATAAGGATAGAACCCTTAACATTTTTTGCATAGAGAATAACTGTTATAAATAATCCGATAATTGCAAGTAATGCTCCAATTCCTACCGTGTGAAAATTTTTTGTAAATCTGACATAAGTAAGAAGTGTCGAATCATCAGCTACAACTATCTTTGCACCCTGAAGTCCGATAAATGCGATAAATAAACCGATACCTGCACTTACGCCTTTTTTGAGTGCAGATGGAATTGCATTAAATATAGCCTCACGCACATTTGTGAGTGAAAGCACGATAAACACAAGTCCCTCTACAAATACCGCAAGAAGTGCTACTTTCCATGAATATCCCATGTTTGCACAGACTGTTCCTGCCATGTAGGCATTAAGTCCCATACCCGGTGCAAGTGCAAACGGATAATTTGCAAGAAGTGCCATAGCCATACATCCGATAAATGATGCAATAGCTGTCGCAAGAAGTACCGCATCACGGTTCATTCCTGTGCTGCTCAAAATGTTTGGGTTTACGGCAAGTATATATGCCATAGCCATAAACGTCGTAAGACCTGCTATCACCTCGGTCTTTACACTTGTATTATTTTCCTCTAATTTAAATAGTTTATTTAACATAAATAATTATGTCTCCTTTTTTGTATTCTATTTTCCCTCATATGTAATGAGCGATGTCACATCGTACTTAGCGAGTTTTTCTCTGCCTTTAAGACCAGCAAGTTCAAGCAGGAATAAAATCTTAACTACTTCACCGCCGAGTTCCTCGACAAGACCTGCGCAGGCTTCGATAGTTCCGCCTGTTGCGATAAGGTCATCCACGAGCAATACTTTCTGTCCCGGCTTTATGGCATCCTTATGGATTTCAATCTCAGCCGTTCCATACTCAAGGGCATAAGATGCCGTAACCGTCTCACATGGAAGTTTTCCTTTTTTGCGGCACGGAACAAATCCTTTGCCGAGTGCGTAGGCAATAGGCATACCAAAAATAAAACCTCTTGACTCAGTACCGACAACAACATCAAAATCAACATCCCTGACAGCCTCGATCATCGAATCAATAGCGAGCTTAAGTCCATCGGGATCCTGAATTACAGATGTGATGTCACGAAACATTACACCCTCGCTTGGAAAATCAGGAATACATCTTACATAATCCTCTAATTTCTTCATTTTATCTGTGTCCTCCTTCTAAAATAAGCTAATAAGTAATTGCGAAACTAATTTTAGGTTGTGTTATATGTGCACAATTTATCAAGTTTTATATTAGTTTCGCAAATGCTTAAAATAAGATATGTCACCTCTCTTATAGAGAACAGTAACAGAAACTGCATTTTAATATGCACAATCCTCTTTATTATAGCAAAAAATCACCATATTATCAATATTGGTAACGACCAGCCATAAAATTAGTAATAAATGAAAGGCTATTCTACCACAAAAATATAATCAGCAATACAATGAGCAAGCTCAGATATTACCGATTATATTTTTATGGCTGAACTGTTACTAAAATTAAAAAATGTTAAATTTACAGATATACACAATTACAAATATTATAATATACACAACCGGTATGCCACGCCACATTACTTTAAAGTCCTGACTGCTCATAGTCATATGTAATATGATTGAAATAAATGCATACCACAAAAGTACCATCTGCCATGCCACTAATGCCGCACCATAAACAGTAAGATAATAATAAATCCCGGCACTTGTAAATGCCCCACAGAATACCGGTGCTATTGAAGCCATTGTCTGCTGAACCGACCTCATTATTATGTTTCCTCTTGTTACATACTCGACATATCCGAGCCTGTCACCGTCAGGATGAAAGAATACTATTTTGGTAACTTTCGCTCCCGTGACCGTTGCAAGCAGTGCATGAGACAGTTCATGGTGGAATACTCCTATAAAAGTCAGTCTGTTAAATATAAAATAGGTGAAACTGCCGCCAAGAAATGCTGCCGTCACCGAATAAAGAATTTTTACAAGCTGCTCTATGACAAATCCCGCAACAGGTATTGCAAAAGTCAATATCAACGCTGTCAAAAGGTAGTTTACATATATATTATCCATAAATTCCTCCTGTATATCATAAATTAAATATCTGCCGGTCAGGGA
>JBNMLR010000075.1:0-7700 GCA_050874945.1 Butyribacter sp.
CCACACCTTAATGATTTCTTCTTTTGATGGCTTCTTTCCCTCTTCAAATGTCACAAATACTGCTGCCGTATGACCATCCTGAACAGGTACACGGATACACTGTGTTGTAATAACAGGTCCATCTGCCTTTACTATTTGTCCATTCTCAATGTGACCCCAGATACGAAGCGGCTCCTGCTCGCTCTTTTCTTCCTCGCCACCGATAAATGGGATGATATTGTGCTCCATCTCAGGCCAGTCCTTAAATGTCTTTCCTGCTCCTGATATAGCCTGGTATGTTGTTGCAACAACTGTCTTTGGCTCATATCCTGCTTTCTTAAGGGCATGAAGTGCCGGTGTATAACTCTGAATAGAGCAATTTGGTTTAACTACGATAAATCCTCTTGTAGTACCAAGACGCTTCTTCTGGTTTGCAATGACTTCAAGATGCTCAGGATTAAGCTCAGGCACAACCATTGGCACATCAGGTGTCCATCTATGTGCACTATTGTTGGAAACAACTGGAGTTTCTGTTTTCGCATATTCTTCTTCAATTTTCTTAATCTCGTCTTTAGTCATATCTACCGCACTAAATACAAAATCAACTTTTGAAGCAACACTGTCAACATCGCTGACATCCTGTACCACTATCTTCTTTACGGCTTCAGGCATTGGTGTAGTCATTTTCCAGCGACCCCCGATTGCTTCCTCATATGTTTTACCTGCACTTCTTGGGCTTGCAGCTATTGCTACAACCTCAAACCAAGGGTGATTTTCTAATAATGAGATAAATCTCTGTCCTACCATTCCAGTACCACCAAGGATACCAACTCTTAACTTCTTATCCATGTCTTTCCTCCATATAGTTTAACTCACCGACATATCGGCTTTATTCATCTTTTAATTCTACACTATTCACCGCAATAAGTCAAAATAGAATTTTAAATCAGTAACAGTTCAGCCATAAAACGATAATCGGCAATACTTAAGCTTGCTTATTGTATTGTCGACTATTGTTTTATGGTAGAATAGCCTTTCATTTCTGAAATGAGTTAAACAAAAGCTGCGCAGCAGCGACTGACAGCCTGCTGGCAGGTTTACGAATGTAAGAAATGGAAGGCTGAACTGTTACCGGCATATAGCCTTTCACCCCGCCACCATCCCATTCTTGCCCTGAAAGACAAGATATGGTAAAGTATTAAAGGATTATGATTATTATTTTCAGAAAGGATGATTATTTATATGAAATCTACACCAGTCAAAGGAACAAGAGATTATCTTCCAAAAGAAGTTGAAATAAGAGATTATCTTCAGAATGTTATCGCCGAGACATACAGAGATGCAGGATTTGTACGCATTACTACTCCTATCATCGAGGATGCGGTTAATCTTGACAAGAGCGAGGGCGGTGAAAACTTAAACCTTATATTCAGAGTTCTTAAAAGAGGAAAAAAACTTTCTTCTGCATTAAATAACGAAAATGTGACAGAAAAAGAATTATCTGACATGGGACTTAGATATGACCTCACTCTCCCCCTCTCAAGATATTTTTCAAATAACAGAAACGAACTTATGACACCTTTTAAAGTTATCCAGATGGACAGGGTGTATAGAGCAGAAAGACCCCAGAAAGGCCGTCTGCGTGAGTTTATGCAGTGTGATATAGATATTATAGGAAACGACTCAAGAGATGCTGAGATAGAGCTTATCCTTACAACAACAAAGGCTCTTAACAGAGTCGGCTTAAAGAATTATACCGTAAAGATAAATGACCGCCGCATACTTAAGAGCATTTTCTCATATGCAGGCTTTGATGATGCCGACAACGAAAAACTTGCCATTATCTTTGATAAACTTGACAAGATAGGCATTGACGGTGTAAAGGCTGAACTTGAAGAAAATTCATTTGACAAAAATGCAATCGACAAATTTATAAGTCTTTTCGAGGGTGGCAGTCTCACTCTTGACTCTATCGCAGATGTATGTGATGCAGAATATGTAAATGACCTTAAATATATCATTGATACAGTCGACAAGGCTTCAAACGGAACTATCCCTGTCGAGTTTACCCCATCACTCGTAAGAGGTCAGGGTTATTACACAGGCACTATATTTGAAGTTGCAGCCGAGGGTTACAGCGGTGCAGTTGCAGGTGGCGGACGATATGACAACCTTATCGGAAAGTTCTTAAATGAAGATATTCCTGCCGTAGGATTTTCAATCGGATTTGAAAGAATTTTCGGCATCCTGATGGAACAGAATTATGCGATACCTGACCGTAAAAAGCGTATCGCCGTATTCTATGATAAAGATAATTATGCAGATGCACTCGCATATGCTGAGAATTTAAGAAACGAATATATGGTTTCAGTTATCGCAAGACCTAAGAAACTTGGTAAATTCTTAAATAAACTTGAACAGAATGAATTTGACGGCTTTGCGGTATTCGGAGAAGCGGACGGAGTTAAGTTGTTTGGGTAAACGATTTACGGACGCAAAAACAGGGTTTTATTTTACGCTCAGGGACGGCTCGCGCCTCGAAGAAAAGCGTAGCGGTACATATGTGAGCATAATACGCTCATTTAGTACCGACGCTTTTCTAACGCCCTTTGCTGCAAAACAAAACCCTGTTTTTGCTGTTTTTCGTGGAGTCGGTTTTTATAACACTAATATACTCAAATTTAGGCATAGCTGTTTATATAAAAAAGATGCAGGTTTGTTTCCATAATGAAATACAAATCTGCATCTTTTTATTTTAATCGCTTATTTTCTTTTTAGTAGTGCATGAATACCATCTGTTTATATTTTGTGAGTTCGTATATTCTTGCTGCACTTGACGGACTTAAGTTCAGGCATCCGTGTGAACCTCTTACTTTGTAAAGGCTTGGACTCCAGCTTCCCCATGGCTGCCATTCTGCCTGATGGAATCCTGTTCCTGTCCATGTGATTCGTACCCAGTTTGCTACCGGTGTTGCATAATTGTCTCCTGTGAGGACTCTGTGTCTTGCATGGTCTTTTATGAAGAACATTCCTGTTGTTGTCTTTCTGCCCGGTACAGGTCTTCCTGATATTGTGGCACATGAATAGATTACTTTTCCGTTTTTAAATACATATACCATCTGTGAGCCGAGGTCAGCTTCTACATAACTGTTTTTATTCCAGTCATTCATCTTGTTCTTAGGATCATATCTGTATGCTGTTCCTAACCACTCAGGCTTCTTTGTTACAGTGATGGCTTTTTTGCTCGCATCATCCTGATTTTTGATGTATGCGTTCTGAAGTTTTCTGCTTATCTTCTTTGTGACACCCTCTTTTAACTGAGCACACATTTTTTCATAATCAAGCTGCCATCCGTAATCACCACCGGAAAGTTTCATCATTTTTCCTGTATGGCTCTTAAACTTTCTTGTTCCGCCAAGAGTTTTATATTTAAGACAGAGTTTTTCCATCCAGTCTCTCATTGCCTGATTGTCAAGAACTGCTTTTCCGTTATTATATGTAATCCATTTACTTATGTCTTCAGGTGTCGCACTCTCCTGAACTCCTTTATGAATAGTCCATGTAACCCATCTGAGTGCCGTTGCATTACATACATTTACTTCTCTTCTAAGTTCTTTGTCAGTAGAAGTAAGTGACGGTTTTTCATACATATCCGGATATTTCTTTTCATCAGAAACATCTATTGAGGTATCACCCTCGTCTAATGCATTTTTTACCGCTTCTGAAAATTTATCCTTATCAAGTGTATTTCCTACATCTTCTTTTACAACCTGATAACTGTTTTTCTTTTTGGAATATACGGCTTTTGCATCAACAGGTGCAGAAATCTTGTAACTGCTGTCTCCTTTTACTATTGATGCTGAGCTAAGGATAGAATCTACTTCATTCTCATCATATGATACTTTTGGATCGATTTTTGTATCATTATTCTTAAAGAGTTTTGAATATGAAAACTTGTCATGCTGCTGTTCAAATGCTTTTTTTACTGCATCTTCAACGCCGACTTTATAATCAATATCATCACCGTTTATCGTAAGTTTTCCATCTTTTCTTCCTTTGATGTCAAGCTGATATGAACCATATACTTTTTCCATCGCCTTTACCGACTCTGAAAGTGTCATACCTGAAACATCCTTGTCACCTATCTTTGTATCAGGATACCAATGACTGCCATAATAAACTCTTATGCCTATAAAAACAGCAGCTACTATGACTACAACAGCGGCAACTGCTATCACCGCAATCTTTTTCCCAAGTCCTGAGGTATTATTTCCTGAAATACTATTCTTTTGTTTATTACCGTTTTTCATAATTTCCTCCATTAATAATAACATCTTTTCCCTATTCCACTTTACGAATTATAGTTTTAAATTGATACAATGTCAATACTTAGCGGCATTACATTTTTATTACGATTGTTACAATTCGTTTAAAGCCATGCATCGATTATAGCATAAATATGTGTCGTAATGGTGTTTTTATACTGCCATTTGCACCACATATCCGTATAGTAATATAGTAATATTTTTATCATCTTCTATAATATAACAAAACTTCCGTTTATGCAAAATATAACTTTTATTTATACAAAAAAATTAAGGAGACCCCATAAAAAGCCTCCTTAATTTTTATTATGAAAATTTCTATATTATGATACCCGGTTCAAATTTTTTCACCATGCCGCAAATCGCTGTATCGCCATCTGTTTTAGTCCCTTATATCATACACATATTTAAAGTTCATCATCACTCTGTAATGCATCAAATCCGCTGTCACCCGTACGAACCTTGACAACATTTTCAACATCATATACAAATATCTTTCCGTCTCCGATATTTCCCGTATAGAGTGCTTTCTTAGCCGTGTCTATAACAGTTTCGACAGGAACGGCACTGACAACGACCTCGACCTTCATCTTAGGAAGAAGTACAACATCAAGTTCTGCACCACGGTATCTCGTAGTCATACCTTTCTGAGTTCCACAGCCGAGTACCTGTGTTACCGTAAGTCCGTTTACACCGATATTGTTAAGTGACTCTTTAAGGTCCTCAAATTTACTCTGTTTGCATATGATAGAAACTTTTGTAAGTTTTGGAATTTCCTCATTCTTTTCAGTTTCATTTTTCTTATAAGCAGCAGGTTTTGGTGCTGATGCCGTCGATACATTCGTAACCTCGACAGCCTTATCAATAGGCACATTTCCCTTAAGTGTCTCAACTGATGTACCTGCTGAGTAGAACATATTTCCTGCAGGCATAAAGTCCGCATATGCTGATGAAAGACCATGCTCAACCGAATCAAGACCCTGAAGTTCTTCTTCTGCTGATACTCTGAGTCCCAATGTATGTTTGATTGCAAGGAATGTAATCGTAATAGTAACAACCGTCCATGCTATTGTTGCCGCCATGCCGACTACCTGAAGTCCAAGCTGTGTAAATCCTCCACCGTAGAAAAGACCTTCGGCTTTTATTGCTCCGCCGTCAAGTGCAATCTGAAATCCCGGTGCTGACTTCGTTGCAAAAAGACCTACTGCAAATGTTCCCCAGATACCGTTCATCATATGTACTGCAACGGCACCAACAGGGTCATCAATCTTAAGTTTGTAATCAAGAAGCCATACACCAAATACGACGAGTACACCGGCTACGGCACCTATGATAAATGAGCCTAAGCAGTCAGTAACATCGCATGATGCCGTGATAGCTACAAGACCTGCAAGTGATGCGTTAAGACACATTGAAACATCAGGCTTGCCATATTTTACCCATGTAAATATCATACATACTACTGTTGCTACGGCTGGTGCTATTGTTGTTGTGAGGAAGATAGAACCTAAATCCTCAAGCGAAGTAGCTGCAGCACCGTTAAATCCATACCATCCTAACCAGAGGATGAATACACCAAGTGCACCTATTGTAAGGTTGTGACCCGGAATAGCGTGTGGCTTTCCTGTTCTCTTGCTGAATTTTCCGATACGTGGTCCAAGCATTGCCGCACCGATAAGTGCGCAGATACCGCCTACCATGTGAATACAGTTTGAACCGGCAAAATCGTGAAATCCCATCTTTGCAAGAAAGCCGCCACCCCATGTCCAGTGTGCTTCGATAGGATAGATGACTGCTGAGATAACTGCTGAATATACACAATATGAGATAAATTTTGTTCTCTCTGCCATTGCTCCTGAAACAATAGTAGCTGTTGTTGCACAGAATACTAAGTTAAATACAAAGCCTGAGAAATCAAAATTTGCATAATCCTTAAATATATTAAATCCCGGTGCTCCAAAGACACCTCCGACATCGCTTCCAAGAAGTAATGAATAACCTATCACGATGAACATCACTGTACCTATACAGAAGTCCATAAGATTTTTCATAATAATATTTCCTGAGTTCTTTGCTCTTGTAAATCCGGCTTCAACCATTGCAAAGCCTGCCTGCATCCAGAAAACCAGTGCGGCACCTATAAGGTACCAGACGCCCCACAGATTACTGTTAATATAATCTAAAATTTCATTTGACATATAATGTGCCTCCTTTTTATCCCGATGTACCATAAAATTTGTATAACTACTGTTCAAACTTACTGTATAACAGCAGCATTAACAACATACATATATTTTCTAAATACATCTCGGTCTTAACCTGTTTTAATCTGTGCGTCCGGACAACAAATCTAACTGGCAATATAATTTATACACCAGCACAAACTTTGTGCTAATGCAAAAAGGTGCCACGAATATTTCTTCGTGACACCTTTGTCATGACTATTATTATACACTTAATCGCTTTTCTGTCAACCAGTTTTTTACATTTTGTTTATTTTAGTAAATAGGTTATATAATATATTAAAAAATAATAAAATCTTTATCAGATTTACACAAAACGCTATAACAGAATACTCAAACGCCGCACTTCCCCCTGTTACTCCATCATCCATTTTATAAACTGTTTAGCCTCATCAGTATTTTTAGATGTAGCAGTTATCCCTACTACCGGCTTTTTAAGCAGACCGCCGAGTGTCTCTTTATATTTCTTACTGTCACTCAAATAAAGTCCAAAATTGTAAGTCTTTCCCTCTGATGACTTTACCTTGTCTGCACTCTGTTTACTTTTTCTTAATTCCTCTCCGGATACATATTTGGCAAAATACTTCTTATTTTTGTCATAATCTTTATAAAAAGATACCGTATCTGACGAGGACGGATCTGCCATACAACCCTCATTAGCCCATCTTTTATATGTGTCCTCGGACGCAATGATAACATCAACAACACCTGAATAGATATATGTCTGTATCTCCTGGTCACTTGTTCCATTATCGACTTTTACATACTCATTCTTTGTGTCGATATTCAGATATTTTTCTACGGTTTTCTCAAAATCAGCAACCTTATCCTCATCAAGCACATCATCTCCTATCGCTATATAAAGTACGCATTGCGGCTTCTTCTGAACGGCATTTTTAAAAAAGAGCACCGCAAGAATCGCCACCACGATAACAACCGCCACCGTACCCAGATAATACTGTCTGAAATATGCTCTCTTTTCACGCCCTTTCAATTTTTTAAGCTGTCCGTTATTTGCATCAAGACCATCTTCTCTTTTCTGATAAATCTCAGACTCATCCTCAAGCATCTTCTTTTTTTCTTCTTCCGAAAAATTCATTGCCATATAACAAAATTCCTCATTTCTTTTTTAATAGATTATAAAAAAATAATC
>JBNMLR010000076.1:0-7517 GCA_050874945.1 Butyribacter sp.
ATATTATACTTGTAATAGCTGAATTTATATGATATAATAAATTCAGCAAAACTGATAAAGCGTTATGTAGTCATATGAACGCAAAACAAAACCCCATAAGTTGCGCCTTATGGGGTTTTTTCTTGTTTTGTTAGAGCAGTCAAGCATCTGCCAGGCTAATTGTCATTAGATATTACTGTCTAACCATCTGCAAATCAAGTAACTTATTACATTTGCCGTGACAGCAATTAACACTGATAAAACAGTAGTCATATGAACTCACCCCCTTTCTGTTGCCAGGGTGTCAAATGACAACACAATGATTATATCATAAATTCGCAAGAAAAGGGAACTTGTTCTCTTGTACCGAATTTATGAACAACAAAATCTTTAAGCACGAAGTGCGACAGATGCAAAGCATCTGGATTTTGGAGTTATTACATCATAAATATGTGTATATTTTTTACACAAAACAAAATTTTTTCATAAATTTTTTATTTAATAATGAACGCTTATTTCTTGTTAAAAAATCTTACAACACGAAATTTGATAGATATATTTTTCAACTAAATATACAAAAGATATGGCATATCCATCCACAAGATATGCCATATCTTTATATAGTTCTAATATCTTTCCAAAAACTTTACTTAGCTTTCTTAGCAACCTTTCCAGTCTTATTGTGTGTTGCTTTTTTAATAGTGTACCAGAGTGTACCCGTTATACATACTGATGAGTACGCTCCACAGATGATACCTGCAAGAAGCGGTATAGCAAATTCCCTTACTGAGTCTACTCCAAGTATTGCAAGCATGAATACCATGAAGAATGTTGTAAGTGATGTATTGATACTTCTTGTCAATGTCTGTGTGATACTGTCATTTACGATTTCCGTAAGTCTCTCGTCAGTGATAGATGAGCGTGTTCCGATATTTTCACGGATACGGTCAAATATGACGATAGTCGCATTTATTGAGTAACCTACTATCGTAAGCATACACGCAATGAATGTATTTCCTACTGAAATCCTTGCTGCTGCATATACAAGAAGTACTACGATGACATCATGAAGCAATGCGAGTACGGCACTTCCTGCGAATACAATATCTTTAAATCTGAACCAGATGTAGATAAGCATACAGATCGCTGCTATGATTACCGCAAGTACGGCATCACGCTTCATTTCTCCTGATACTGAAGCACTGATACTCTGTATCTGGATATTGCTCTCTTTAATGCTGTATTTCTTAGAAAGCTCATTTGTAACATTGGCTCTCTGTTCTTCTGTAAGCTCAACAGTCTTTACATTAAGTTCATTTGAACCTGAAACTTCTGAGATTACTATGTCATTTGATTTACTGTTCTTTGCAAAAATAGACTCAACTTCTTTCTTGAGACTTGAATCAATCTTTGTATCTTTACCGAACGGTATATCGTATGTTGTACCACCGAGGAAATCAAGACCATAGTTTAATATATTTCCTGATGTTGCCTTGTTTACAATAAGGCAAACGATACATCCAACGATAAGCACGCCTGAGATAACAAAGAATTTAATTCTGTTCTGTACGAACTTAATCTGTCTTCTAGGCTTCTCAACACCAAAGTATTTAACATCGTCAACACCAAGTGAGTACATTGCCTGAAGAATATATTTTGTGATGTAAAGTGCAGTAAACATTGAGAGAATAATACCCATTGCAAGTGTTGTTGCAAAACCTCTTATTGTTCCTGAACCTTTTATATAAAGCACGAATGCTGCGATAAGTGTCGTAACATTACCGTCAACGATGGCTGAAAGTGCTTTTTCAAAACCAAGCTTGATACTTGTCTGAACTGATTTGCCCTTAGCCAGTTCTTCCTTGATACGCGTAAATATGATAACATTCGCATCGACCGCCATACCTATATTAAGTATGATACCTGCCACACCCGGAAGCGTAAGCGTTATGTTCAATCCGTTAAGTGCTACGAGCATCAACACAAGATAGAACACGAGTGCGATAGAAGCTGCAAGTCCCGGAAGTCTGTAGAATATAAGCATGAATATTACTACGAGAGCAAAACCGAT
This sequence comes from Butyribacter sp., assembly GCA_050874945.1. Lineage (GTDB taxonomy): Bacteria > Bacillota > Clostridia > Lachnospirales > Lachnospiraceae > Butyribacter. Next base: position 2,051 of record JBNMLR010000076.1, read on the forward strand.
AGCACCTGCAAGTAAACTTGTCTGGATGGCATCCTGACCAAGCTGTGCTCCAACTACCTGTGACTGGATTTCCTTAAGTTCTACAGGAAGTGCACCGATACGAATCATTGATGCAAGTTCTTCTGCCTTGTCATATGTATCAAAGCTTCCTGAAATAACAGCTTTTCCGTCTGTAATCTCTGCCTGAACATTTGGTTCAGAAAGCACTTTTCCGTCATATACGATATAAATCTTCTTTTTTGAAGGGTAAGCAGCCTTTGTCGCATCTGCAAATAACTTTGTTCCCTTTGCATTGAATGAAAGTTCAACTACATACTCTTTGTTTTTTGTAACTTCATTCTGCTGTGTGCCTGCTTCTGCCTTTTTGATATGTTTACCTGTGCATACTGTCTTTGTGTACTGAGGATTTCCCTTTTTGTCAAGAGTCATATCATCCTCTGCTACAAAGTCAAGCGAACCCTCTTTACCAAGTGATTTAAGAACCTCATCCGCATCTGCAACACCCGGAATATCAATCTCGATACGATTGTCACCAACCTGAACTACTGAAGACTCTGTACTGTAGACCTCAGCACGCTGCTGCATCATCTGAATGGTATCTTTCATCTCTGTTGCCGTTGGATTGTCCTTAGTAGCTTCGTATGTGATACTTACACCACCGGCTAAGTCCAAACCAAGTTTAATGTTTTTGGCACTGCCCCTATGCGCACTAGTGATACCGACTAATGTTATATAAGAACAGAGTCCGATCACTGCTATTATAATGACTAAATGCAGTAATCCTTTTTTCTTGTCCTTCATGCTGTTTTTCTCCTTTTACTTAATACTTAAAACATGATTACCGTAGTTTACCGTACAATAAGCCACGCTAAATTGTATTATACCATAGTAAACAGCATATTGGCAAATTTTTTTAATAACTATTTTCTTCCACTCGCATAAACTTTTCCGGCTGTTGCTTTAATTCCCTTATAATAGAACATTTCGTCTATCGTAACGAGCTGATACCCCTTTTTCTTTAACCTTGGAACAAGTTTTTTCACCGCCTGTGCCGTGCTCGGATAAAGGTCATGCATAAGGATTATATCCCCGTCCTTTACATTGTTGCACTGTGCAAGAACTTTTGTCGCATTTCTCCACTTCCAGTCATCCGTATCAACGCTCCAGTACATCATCGGAATTTTGATGACTTTTCTCATAAGGTCACTTATATTTCCATAAGGAGGTCTGATAAGTGTCGCATTACATCCGATAACTGAACGAAGCTCTTTGTTTGTCTTTCTCATCTCAGAAATAAGCTGCTTTTTATTTTTCTTACTTAAATCCTCATGGTCGTAAGTATGACTCCCAATCTGATTTCCCATATCATATGACTGCTTTAATACCTCTTTATATGTCTGAATCCTGTTTCCGACCACAAAAAATGTAGCCCTTGAATCATACTTTTTCAAAACATTCAAAATCTTAGATGTAACAGGAGTGTACGGTCCATCGTCAAATGTCAAAGCTATCATCGGCTTGTCTTTGTCAAGATCTTTTCTTATCCACTTTTTTGCACCGACACCGTTATTCTGCTCTACGGCTTTCTTAGTCGGTTTCGGAGTTGCCGTTGCAGCAGGCTTCTTAGCTTTTTTTGTATCTTTCTTTTTTATATTTTCCTGTGTGTAATCTTTCCGGCTGCTGTTTCCTTTTCCGTTTAATTTAATAATCGCAACAACAAACACGATAAGTATCACAACCAAAGCTATAGCCGCATTCATAAGGATAAATTTTGTCTTTTTCAGTTCACGCTCCCTGCGCCTTCTGCTTAGCATTGCTCTTTCTCTATAGCTTTCCATTCTCATTTCATCTCTGCGTTTCATAACACTCCCTGCCTTCCACTATGTTACTTTATATCAATGATAACACAATTTTTATATAATGTGATTACTTTTTTATTAAGTTTATTATTTATTTTTAATATTATGATGCAATGATAAAGCGGACATTTGCAATCCGTGACATATGACTGTCATCATTTATGCGAAACCATTCCGCCGATCATGCCTGATGTCATGCATATAATCGCATTTACCACCATGCTGCTCTGAAATTTAAAAGTTTTAAAAACTGCTGCCCCTGCGGCTATAAGCACGGCAAAATATAAGATGCCTGCCAGTATTCCCCAAAGATACCTGTTTTTTTCAAACATTTTTCCGGCAGCAAAACCACCCACAAGACTTACTATTATGTATGTACCTGTGACAACGGCACTAACCGAACTCTCATCGCCTGCACACTTCCATATTATTGCCGAAGCCGCAAATAATATTACCACGGTCAGCAAAATCTGAATTACCAATATTATCATATAATTTTTAACTATCTTCTCCGCCATAGAACCTCCATTCTTTTTGGCATACATATCTTTCTTTTTCATGTCTATTCATTTTTATCGTTTTTTATGTTAAACTTTTATCAAACAACAATATAAAACAGAAGTGAGGCATTACATGAACAATATAACAAAAACAGTAGACTTACATACACATTCAACTTTCTCAGACGGAACATTTTCTCCGGCAGAACTTGTTAAAAAGGCGATAGAAAAAAATCTCGCCGCATTTGCTCTTACCGACCACGATGCAGTCGGCGGCATAGAAAGTGCGGCTGCTGCCGTTAAAGAGCAGAACGCACCTGTGCTGTTCGTTCCCGGAACCGAACTTTCGGTAGGTTACAAAGACGGAGATATTCACATAGTCGGACTTTTTATCGATTACAAAAATCCCGCATTCACAAAAATCTCTGACCTTTTGGTTGCAAGAAGAGTTGAGAGAAATAAGGAAATGGTCGCAAAATTCAATGAAGCTTCCATCAATATGACCTACGAGGAACTTCAGGAGGGTAATCCTGATACCGTTATAACAAGGGCACACTTTGCGAGATGGCTTATCGAACACGGTATTGTAAAAAATGCCGCCGAAGCTTTCGATAAATATCTCGACACACATTGTCCATTCTATGTTCCGAGAAAGTATATCACCCCTGAGGAGGGCATCGAACTTATCCTCGAATCAGGCGGTGTCCCTATCCTTGCACATCCGCTTCACTATAAACTTAAAGAAAAAGAACTTGAAGCTCTTATCGTCCGCCTTAAAAATGCCGGTCTTAAAGGAATGGAGGCAAAATATTCAAATCATACGGCTCAGGATGAAGCATATGCAAGAAAACTGTGCAATAAATACGGACTTCTTCCAAGCGGCGGCTCCGACTTCCACGGCAGTAACAAACCTGCCATAGATATAGGGACAGGCCGTGGCACATTGAGCGTTCCTTTCGAGTATCTTGTCGGTATAGCAAAAGCTGCAAAACCATCAGAGTTTACAAAAAAAGTGTTGGAATTTGCTGAAAATGCCAAGTAAGAAAATTTGACGAAGTTGTGATTTTCTAAAAAATCACACCAAAAAAAGTTTTAGATTTTTATGATTTCAAAAAGCTGTAAACCCACAAAAATATGTGAATTTACAGCTTTTTAAATTTTATGGATAAGTCAAACGGATATTCTGAATCCGCTCTGCTGCCTGTTCATAGCACTACTTATATTGCCGTGCACATCTTAAATACGACACAACAAATTATTTCTTTGCAGTCTTTAACTCTTCTTCCTGCTTATCTATCTCCACGATATTTTCTTTCTTCATAGGAATACGGCAGTTCTTGTTATTTCCAAATTCTACGATAACTACTTCATCCATAATGTCGATTACAACACCGAAAAATCCGCTTGTTGTGAGTATGCTGTCACCTACTGCAAGTGTTGATACAAGTGCGTCATGCTCTTTCTGCTGTTTCTTCTGTGGTCTGATTGCAAAGAACCAGAAAATTGCGATGATAGCCGCATATATTATAACCATGCTTATAATACTCTGTGTTCCGCCTGCTTTTGTTGCTAATAATGTTGTTGTCAGATTCATTTTGCTTCCTCCTCAAGCTGTTCTAATTTTTTCTTTTTATATTCTTTAAAACACCCTTTTTCAATGGCGTCACGAATTTCTTCCATCATACTGTTATAAAAATAAAGATTATGCGTTACCATAAGTCTGAGTCCCAGCATTTCCTTTGCCTTTAAAAGATGCCTTATGTAAGCTCTGCTGTACTTTCGACAGGTAGGACAGTCACAAGTCTCGTCAAGAGGTCTGTCATCAAGCTCATACTTCTTATTCATAAGGTTCATTTTGCCGTGATTTGTGTAGGCATGACCGTGGCGGCCGTTTCTCGCAGGATATACACAGTCAAAGAAATCAACTCCACGCTCAACGGACTCAAGGATATTGGCAGGAGTTCCGACTCCCATCAGATATGTTGGTTTATCCTCAGGCAGATATGGTACTGTCTTTTCGATAATATCATACATCTCGGCATGGCTCTCACCTACTGCAAGTCCTCCGAGTGCATAACCGTCAAGATTAAGCTCTGATATTCTCTTTGCGTGTTCTATTCTTATGTCCTCAAAAGTTCCGCCCTGGTTTATTCCAAAAAGAAGCTGTGACTTATTTATCGTAGTGTCGAGCGAATTAAGTCTGTCCATCTCCTTTTTACATCTCTCAAGCCATCTCGTTGTCCTGTCAACTGAATTCTGCATATACTGTCTTGTTGCAGGGTGCGGCGGACACTCATCAAATGCCATAGCTATCGTCGATGCTATATTTGACTGAATCTGCATACTCTGTTCAGGTCCCATAAATATTTTTCTTCCATCTATATGGGAATTAAAATAAACACCCTCCTCTTTTATCTTTCTGAGTCCGGCAAGTGAGAAAACCTGAAATCCGCCCGAATCAGTGAGAATAGGTTTGTCCCAAGTCATAAATTTGTGCAGACCGCCCATTTTTTTAACTATCTCATCACCCGGTCTGACATGAAGATGGTAAGTATTACTTAAAACAACCTGTGTTTTCAAATGCTGCAGATCCTCTGTCGAAACCGCACCTTTCATTGCTCCGACTGTTGCAACATTCATAAATACCGGTGTCTCTATTGTTCCGTGTACTGTTTCAAGACGGCCTCTTTTTGCATTGCCGTCCTTACATAATATCTTATACATTTTTGCTCCATTCCAATAAAATCAATTTTGTTTTACAAACAATAAGGATATTAACACTGTGCGAACCTTTATGTCAACCTTTCCATTATAAACTTAACTATAAAATATATAACTATAAGCGGAAGTATTATCCTAAAGAATATACCAATTGCCACTGCACCTAATGCAAGAACCAGCATCGCCACCACTATGATAATTATTATTCCCAGTAACTTATCATACCATTTTAAAGAAAAATGATGATAACCATTATCATAATCGTCTTCATAATCATTGTCATATGAGGATGTATTATCATAATTTCCACGATATTCGTCTCGTGCCTGTTTTGTATAAAAATCAGCCATAGGTCCTTTTTCAGCCATGAAACTGTCTATGATAGTC
>JBNMLR010000077.1:0-7491 GCA_050874945.1 Butyribacter sp.
AGTAGTCTGTTTCTGGATGTTCTGATATAAGAGCGAACGAAACTCTGCTGTCTCTTTCTTATATCCTGTTGTATTTATATTTGATAAGTTGTTTGAAATAATATCAAGACTTGTCTGCTGAGCTTTCATGCCCGAAGCAGCAGTCCAAAGTGATCTCATCATAATGTTTCTCCATTTCCGTCAAGTTAATGACTTTGCTGCTCAATGTTTACATCCTGTTTTATCCGACTTTACCTACACTTGAAACTGCCTGTTCAAGCAAAGTGTCCTGTGTTCTTATCATCTTCTGACCTGCTTCATAAGCACGTGTAATAGTTATCATTGAAACCATCTCATCAACCACATTAACATTTGACTGCTCCGTAAATCCCTGAAGAATGGTTGCTGTTGAACTTTTTGTCACAGCTCCGTCAACTGCGTTATACATATTGTCTCCATACAGATCAAGATAATTGTAATCCTCAAAATCCGTAAGCGTGATGGTATCTACCTGAGCACCATTTGCATATACGGCACCATTTAACTTGATTGCTACATCCGTAGCATCTACCGGAACCTGCACATCACCGTTGGCTCCCTGAAGCCTGTTTCCGTCAACATCAACAACATAGCCCTCATTTGTAATGGTAAACTGACCGTTTCTGGTATATTTTATGGATGAATCGCCATTCTTGTCGACTACTTTTATGGCAAAAAATCCATCTCCCTGAATAGCCATATCATATGTGTTGTCTGTTTCACGAAGTGAACCCTGATCCCAGTTCATATATGTTTCACCTATCTTGACACCCGGATTCATAGCTCCGATCTCTCTGTCAACATAAGCTTCTGAGCCGTCCCTGATCTTTGTTATCATAAAATCTTTAAACGACTTACTCGTAACATTCTCTTCCTTATATCCGACTGTTGCTGAATTGGCAAGATTGTTTGATATAATGTCGAGTCTCTTTTGTTCATTAACCATACCAGTGTAGGCAGTATATAATCCTCTAACCATCTACTATCCCCTTTCCATAAGGAACAAAATCTTAATCTTTCTGATACATATACCGTATCATCTCATCTCAAATTGCAGTCTGAAATAACTGCTCCATGCCCGGCTGCCGCACAGACACTTTTCTATTTGATTTATCGTCAAAATCACATTATTTCTTTAGTCGTCGTCACGCTTTCCTGCCAAAAATTCAACAAACTTTCCTGTACCTATGGCTACTGCCGTCATAGGCTCCTCTGCTGTCATAGTCGTGATTCCTGTCTTTTCCTCGATAAGCTCCTCAAGACCGTATAATAAACTTCCACCACCGGTAAGGACGATTCCTCTGTCTGATACATCGGCTGCAAGTTCAGGCGGAGTCTTCTCAAGTACGCTGTGCACTGCTTCAACAATCTGTGAAGTAATCTCCTTAAGTGCCTCAAGTGTCTCATCAGATGTAACCGTAATAGTCTTTGGAAGACCTGTAACAAGGTTTCTTCCTCTCACATCCATAGTAACAACCTCAGGACGCTGATAAGCAGAACCTATCTTTATCTTGATTTCCTCGGCTGTTCTCTCACCGATAAGAAGATTATGTGTTTTTCTCATGTATCTTACGATGGCATCGTCAAAATTGTCACCTGCCACTTTTATAGAAGTGCTGACAACTGTACCGCCGAGTGAGATAACGGCAATGTCTGCCGTACCGCCACCTATATCAACTATCATATTTCCACATGGCTTTGAAATATCTATTCCTGCACCAATAGCGGCTGCGATAGGCTCCTCTATGATTGCAACTTCTCTTGCACCTGCTTCATAAGTAGCATCCTCTACTGCTTTCTTTTCAACTTCTGTAACACCACTAGGTACACATACGCTTATGCGTGGCTTTCTGAAACGGCTCTTTCCACAGGATTTCTGAATAAAGTATCTGAGCATCTTCTCAGTAACTGTATAATCAGAAATAACTCCCTGGCGAAGCGGACGAACTGCTACGATGTTTCCGGGTGTACGTCCAAGAATAAGTCTTGCATCTTCACCTATAGCCTTAATCTTATTTGTATCCCTGTCAAAAGCAACAACTGAAGGCTCTCTTAAAACAACGCCTTTTCCTTTTATATAAACAAGTACATTTGCTGTACCAAGATCTATTCCGATATCGCTACCTACCATCTCTGTTTCTCCTTTCGATACGTTTACTTTCATATTTCACTATTTTATTTTTCAGCATATTTCTACATATTCCAATTTATTATATACCATTTGTTTTCAATTTTAAAGACCCTTTTCAATTTAAAAGCAAATTGTAAGATTTTTGTCATTTTTGACTAAATTTGCTATACTGTTTATAATCTTTATATATATTTTTATCATACACGATATTTATATTTTTATCACACATGGAAATGAGGGTTATTATGTCACACGCTAAAGAAATAAATCACGAAATAAATATCATAAGCAGATATATCGGACTTATCATATCAAAATATCTGATTTTTGCTCTGCTTATCATAACATTATATCCTATGAACATCATACCCGGATATATTCTTTTAGCAGGTATCATCTTTCCTGTTGCTCTCAGATTTTCTTCTGAACCTGAGACATCACATGACAAAAATACCGTTTCTCACAGGAAACATTCTTTTATACTCAGTCAGACTGCAAAGAAATATAAATTTTCGTATAAAAAATATAAAGCAGAGAATTATAATTTTATACTTATTTCACTGCTTCTTATTGTATGGCAAAATGTTTTAATACAAAAAAATGTATTTTCTTACCCGGTAAATATTATTCCCAGTTTTATGCTTATAATATACATATTATCCCGCTTTTTAGCCAAGATAATATTTCATTTTAAGCTTCATCATGATTTCATAAATCTGAATATATAAATGACAACATAGAGTGAGCGATTATTTGTTATAGCTGCACAATAAGAACAACATTAAGTTAATTTTGCAAATGCCTGATTAACAAAGAGTCGCTTGCGACTCTTTCGCGCTTGAGCGGAATGCGCAACATTTATTTCTTTTCCGCGAAATGCGCATCCTCACGGAGTGTTTTTTTATGTTATAGGAAACAAGAAGTTTCCTATAACATAAAAATAATGCAAGGGAGAAATTTTTCAACCCTTGCATTTTTTTATCTACATAGTAATACCTGTCGATGCCATTGCCGACTCTATACTGCTGTCAACATCACTCTCAAATCCGTCAAAATCAAACTCAGATGCCTGTTCGGCTACTGCAAGGCTTTGTGCCTGTGTACTGCTGCCTGTATTTGAAACCGATGAACTATTTGTTCCACTTGTATCCGCCGCTGATGCAATATTTGATTTTCCCTCAGCACTTGCCTTACTTGTAAAATAATCATATAACTCCTGCACCGTCTTATATGTAGCCGAAGATTTATCCTCTCCGTTCGTGTCTGCTTCTTTAAGAGCCTCAGACATTGTATTTGCCATATTAGCCGCTTCTGTCTGCTCTGCCGCAAGATAAGTCTTTAATATCTGTGAAAAACTTGAAATAGTGCCAAGTGATGAAATATCACCGTCGCTTGCAGAACTTCCAAGAAGTGATGACAAACCTGAAAGCGATGATGACCCCGTCCCTGTAAGTGACGAAGCCTGACTGAGCAGATTTGTAATCCCCGACAGACTGCTACTGCTACTGTCACTGTCACTCGAATCCCCGGACAACGCATTAAGCATCGTACTGGTCGAATTGTTATTTATAAGATACTGATAATAAGAATCCCTCTCATTAAGTCCCGACAAACCTGCTATTGCAGATAAAGAAGATAAATCTGACATAAAACTCCTCCTGTGTTATTTAATTTACTCTCGGTATCTTCTTAACAAGGAATTTCGAGAGTAAATTTTAATAAATCTATTAAATAAATCGTTCCATTTTTTATTTATATACTAATCTTCATATTACAACCATATTATATATAATAACATTTACCGTCAAAATCAGCAACATCTATTTCAAGGCTCTTGTCTTGTTACTATACTTGGATAAGATTAAAAATCAATTTCATAAATCAGCAAATTTTTATTATTTACTCAAACTTCGCACATTAAAATGTGCCTATGCACCTTGAAAATTCAATAATAACTGGCATAAAAATAGCATGAAACCAATGGTTTTGGTATAATTGAGTTGCCAAAAAACAATTACAAACCGGAGGCTCATGCTATGAATAAAAATATAACACAAGCGACTCAAAATCATAAGCAGATTTCTAAATCTATCAAACGATTTTTTACAAGGCATCCAGAATCATATAATCCTGTACCTCAAACACATCTGCTATTTTTTCGCAACGTGAACATAAAAATGAACACCATGTGTTTCTTTTCCTTTTCTCACATAATTAATTTCTTTATTCATTGACAGAATCTCAAAATCCTGAAGTAATCCAAACAAGTCATTTTCATCCACATAGCAATGCGGGATACCGGCTTCATGTCCCTCCGTTGCTATCATCGTATATCCATCCACCGTTTTTTCTTTAACATAATGTGGATTATCCTTTGTATTGAATGAAATAAATGCCTCTCCTTTATCCTTCAAAACTCGATTTATCTCCCTCAATGCCTTAACAACTCCATCATAACTGGTATGATAGATTGTATGAAAACATATGACGCAATCAAAACTTTGATTTTCATATGATAGCTCCGTCATATCCTCCACTCTCGCATCTATATTATCGAGACCTTTTTCTTTTATCTGCTCTTTCACATATGTGATGCTACTTTCCGATAAGTCTATTGCACTCGCCTTAAAACCATTTTTTGCAAAGAAAAAGGCGTGCCTTCCCTTCCCTGTTCCAATATCCAATACTGAGTGATACTTTCTAACCCAGCTTAGTGCCACAGGTAAAAACTCTTCTGAAATTTCATTCCAGTATTCAGACTTCACTGCATCCCAATCCCAGCCCTTATGCTGTATTTCCACGATAATCATCTCCTTCTCGTATTATATAGTAGTAGTGTTTATAGACCCTCTCCAAGGTCTGTTTGTGCTATACTAATTGGAGATACTGTGGATTAGTTCACACCTCCTACCACTTGATGGTTATAGGAAGGTTCCAACCACAGTCTCTTTGTATATTTCCTGAATCCGTGAAGTTCGTCAATAGAAAACCACGGATTCAGGTAAAAGTATAACACAAGCGACTCAAAATGATAAGCAGATTTTTAAATCTATCAAACGATTTTTTACAAGGTTTCATATTTCCTCAGCCTTGAAAGCTGCCAATGCCTATAAAAGTAACGGCACTCCGGTAACGGAGATTTTTCAATACATATTTCTGCTGATTTTCTCCAACAGAAGTATGTATATGAGTCTGCTTACAGGAAAAAACACACCTAATTTTGCAAAAGCTACCGTGTATCATTTCATGAAGATGGTTCAAATTAACTGGATGCGTTTTACTACAATCCTTGCATCCAGAATCATAAACAACGCTATTCTTCCACTGGATTCGGAAGACCGTGCCAATTTTCTTATTATAGACGATTCCATGTTTGAACGCAATCGTTCTGAAAAGATAGAGCTTCTTGCAAAGGTCTATGACCACGCAAAACATAAATATCGCTTCGGATTTAGAATGCTTACTCTTGTGTTTTTTCGCTACGATGGTGAAGATATGTCTTTAATCTCCATTTACAACAAAAATAAAAAGAGACGAGGAAGATCAAAATATCTGCTTTCTGTTATGGTTGATGTAGTGAAGGATGGGGACATCATTCCTGCCAAAGTAGTTTATGTCCGCAATCGCAACAAACGCAAGGAATATCTCTGTCTCATTTCCACAGATGTAAATCTGGATGAAAATGAAATCATCCGGATTTATGGAAAACGCTGGGATATAGAGGTATATGAAAATACGACTGCAGGCTGCATAAAGGCTGAACATTGACAACTGAATAACTGCCAGATATTGAATTTTCAAGGTGCATAGCTAAAATTTATGTGCGAAGTTTGAGTTAAATATTTATAATTTGGGCAGATATGATTGATTTCGTACCTGCCTTTTTTACAGCTTGTCCAACATTCCACTATACATACAATTAAACCATCACAATAACAGGCCATAAAACACTTACACAAGTATATAATAGCATCTTTCACTGCACAAAATCACAGCCATACATAGCCTTAATTGTTCCTACGCACAGCCGTGAATAAAAATTAATATTCTGACCGATGTTCTCCGAGCGAAAGCGTCCCTGAGGTCAAATATAATCCTTATTCACGACGTCCGTATCCCAATATGATATTCCCCTACATACAATCCACAATCTTCATCTGCACATTCCCACTCCAGTTATTAATCTCCGGCTGGTAAAGAATACTTATCTGCTGCCCGAACTTTCCCTGCTTCATTTCCTCCCACTCATTTTTTCCGTATTTTTCTTCTATTGCGCGTGAAAGGCAGTTATCCGCATGAAAATCCACCGCTTCATATAAGAGTCCATCATCTTCAAGTTTTAATTTTGCTATCTGGCTTTCTTTCCCGCAGAGATACATCGAACTTATCTTAAGTCTTCCTCTCGCAAACACGGCACTGTCATTTGACTCACCAAAAGGCTCCATATACTGAAGCTGTTCCACAAGATTTTTTGTAGCTTTCGACAGCTCAAGCTCCATATCAAAACTTACTTTTTCAACAAGCTGCTCATCCAAAAGACCGCATTGTTCATTTAAAGTATCCCTGAATTTTTCAAGATTTTCTTTTGGCAGTGAAAAGCCTGCCGCAAGTGCATGACCTCCAAATTCAGTGAGCAGTTCCTGACAGTTCTGTAATGCCTGCTGCATATGATACCCCGGTATTGAGCGTCCCGAACCCTTAAGCCCTTTTTCACCGTCGGTAAGTATATATGTCGGTCTGTAGTATTTCTCTCTTATCCGCCCTGCCACTATGCCCGCAACACTCTCATGGCAGTCTTTAAGATAAATCACAAGTACAGGTCTTTCGAGTGCATTTGTCTCCTCAATCTGTGCAATCGCATCATTTGTTGCCTGTGCCGTCAGTTCTTTTCTCTCCTCGTTAAGTGTTATCAGTTCATTTGCAAGTTTTGCCGCTTCTTTTTCGTCCTCGGTCATAAGCATCTTAAGGCCGAGTGCGGCATCATCAAGTCTCCCAGCCGCATTTATACACGGACCTATACGAAAGCCGAGAGATACTGACTTTACGCGCTCAGACAGTTCAAGAAGTTCTATCATTTTTCGCATACCTGTATTTTTCAGATGCGTAGTATCATTGAGTATCTTAAGTCCGTTACTCACTATAATCCTGTTTTCATCAGCAAGCGGTACAACATCACACACCGTTGCAACTGCCGCAAACGGAAGAAGTTCGTTTATATATGACTTGTCATTTTTTCCCTCGAAAATATAACTCATAAGTTTATAGACAACACCTGCACCACAGAGCATATTATAGGGATAAGTACACGCTTTCTGCTTCGGGTCAACAACTGCATCTGCAAC
>JBNMLR010000078.1:0-7488 GCA_050874945.1 Butyribacter sp.
ACACAAGTCAACAGACTTACATTTACAAAAAACTATATCAGTTCAGTAAATAATAAAAAAATTGTATGTCTGCTATAACAGGAATTTGCGAAACTTTCATAAAAAACAAAGAAAATGTGCGGATAGAACAAATAATATTAGCAGGCATTCTGTCACCGTCAGAACTTAAGGGTGGTATTTTCACCCTTTATGTGCTGCTACGGTGACAGCATAGCGAAAGTGTGCCTGCGGTATTATTATTCTATCCGCACATTCCTTACAATCCTATAAGTTTCGCAAATTCCGTCCCCAAAACACAAATACTTCTAATTCCCTACAACCTCTGCTCATCAAGTACAGTTTTTACCGCATCAAGAACAAGCTTTTCCGTGTACATGGAATTTTTTGACAAAACAACTTCATCAATCGACACCCCTGCCGAAAGCTGTTTTGACACATCCTTAACCGCCGATTTCATCAGCGGATACATAGTCTCAACAGACTCATCTAAATTCTTGACCTTAACAGATTTGACCTGTTCTTCGTCAAGAGCAACTTCGAGATTTATTGTTTTTTCCCCTATCACAAACTGACTCTCATAAATTCCCGCTCTATATATTGCATCATTTTTATATGTACTGCTTTCGTTGTTTATGGTACTCTGTGTACTCTGACTTTTAGGCGAATTTTGTCTGCCAAACATGAAAAACAAAACTATCAGCAGCAAAATCCCTAATCCAACAAACACAGCCGTATATACAACTTCTTTCATACGCAAAACCACAATTTTTGTTTTCGACATAGCAACCCCCATAAATTAAATCTTATTACTAAATATATATATGCGTTATGAAAGAATTTTATTACTTCCTACCTCAATGTCTTTTTGGCAACTGCCTTAGACCATGTACTATAATATTTCTTTTTGCCAATATTACGATAGGTTCTGACCTGTATATAATATGTTTTGCGTCCCTTTAACTTTCTTATTGTTGCAGTTGTTCTGGTATTTCTTGTCAATGTTACCGTCTTTGAACCTTTCATGTTCTTCTTCAAAGAATATCTTATCTGATAACCGTTTGTTTTAACTTTCTGTGCCTTTATATTTACAACAAGTTTCTTAGAACCCGCTTTCACCTTTGCTATCTTTGTTCCTTTTGGATTTTTAGAAGATGTTGTTGCAGGTTTCTTTGTCGCTGTCGCATCATCATCAGGTGTTGTTGTTGGGTTTGCACTCGCTGTAACAGACGGTGTTTTTGTCGGTTTCGCTGTTGCGGTTGCTTTCGGTGTAGCTGTTGCTTTCGGTGTTGTCGTTGGCTTTACTGTAGGAGTTGCCGTCGGCGTACTCTTAGCTTTTACGGTAACATAATATGAAGCAGTAAGTCCATTACAGGTTACCGTAATTTTCTGTCTGCCTGTCTTGTCCTTATCATAACCACTATAAGTAACATCCGCATTATTTACCATCAGTTCTTCGCCGTTTTGCAATATATAATACACTTTGTTGCCGGTAGTATCGAGTTCCTGTCCCTGTTCAAAAGACTTATTTGCTGCAACACAGCCAAGTCCAACTGCCAATACCACCTTTATCTTGTATTTTGCACTCAATCCAAGATATGTAACTGTTACTTCCTGTTCACCTACTTTATTTAAGTTGTTAAGATCATATCCTGTGCAAGTTGCAAGAGAAGTTCCATTTTCAACTAACTGTTTAGTTCCGTCTGACTTAGTAACATACAACTTAAAGTTTGGCTTAAATTCAGCACCATACGGATAAACTGGTACTTCGTCAGTCTCAACACTGATTTCTTTTGCATCTACTACATTAATATCATACTGTGCCGTTAAGTCCTTGTAAGAAACCGTAACGGTCTGCTTGCCCTCTTTGTTCATATCATAGCCGCTGCAGGTAACATATTTATTTTCAGCGTCCGTGTCTTTTATAAGAACTTCCGTACCGTCTTTTGCCACAGCATATAATTTGAAATCAGTCTTTAATTTACTTCCTGTCAGATATGTTGTATTTTCACTTGGAACAACCTTGATATGGTCCATTTCGAGCACATTAATATCATATGTTGTTTCAAGTCCCATATATCTGACCGTAACAGTCTGTTTACCCGGTTTACTCAGGTCATATCCGCTATATGTTGCATTCTCTTTAAATCCATACCATGTCTTTTTACCATTCTCAACCGTAAGTTCTATTTCGCTGTTCTTCTCAAGACTTTGACCGACAAAATACTGTGTCCGCGGATCAACAACTTTTATACTCGTTACTTCTTCTGCATCGTCATATATCTCCCTTTGGTAATGAGAGACTCCGAACAGTTCTGCCTGTATTCCAAAAAATGTGTAATACGGTGCGTGTCCTGAAATATTTCTACTATCACCTTCACCATAATAGGCATTAGGACTGTCCCATGTAAGATCCATAAAATGCCATGAATTATTGTAATATACAACATTCCATTCATGATTGCCATCAAACTTAGACATATTTTCAGTGCCATCATCTAATGCACCTCCTGTTCCTGCTATGCACATACTTGGGATACCTGCTGCACGGAACATTAATTCACCAAGTGAGGCATATCCTGCACATACTGCAAGACCATCTTCAAATGCTCTGTCAATTCCATACTTGTAGGTGGTATCAGTATTTCCACTTGTTGTACCTTGAACAGCTGGATAATTGTACGCTACATTCGTACATATCCAGTCATGGATAGTTTTAATTTTCTCGCCATCGTTTTTGCAATCCTTAGTAAGTTCTTTTGCCTTTTCTACAATCTTTTCAAATGACTTGCAGGCAATATTTGTGAATGTTCTTGTCTTAAGATAATTCTCAGGTTTATAATTTGCATTAAAGTCCTCCAAAGCCTTAATGGCAGCTGCACCATATGGAGAATAGATTGAAATTTTTCCGTTTTCCTTTTCAAGATATATAGGAATATTCCAGCAAAAAGTCGTTTTTGTAGTTGTTTTAAAACCTACTTTAGTCGTCGTCACCAAACTTACACTAACAACAAGAGTGTTTATAGTTTGAGCAATACTTGAAACATCTTGCGATATGGTACAAGTATTTCCGTCAAAATTTCCAGAAGTTAATTTTTGTGCTGTGGATGTTCCTGTTGCTACATCATCTATGTATAAATCCAAACGTGCCTGATAATATGCTTTAGTTGCGCCGCCGTCAATCGCCGCTTTGATATTTTTCTCAGCCTCCGTGTCCGTCACATTAACAGTAAGCTTATTGTCCTCAAGCTTGTAATCCCAATAATAACTTAGCAGTTCAGACATATCAGATGATTTTATTTCCGTTACATCTGCTTTCATAAAAGCATCTGCTTTTTTAGGAGAAATGGCTGTCATAGAAAGCAGCATACTTAAACTTAATATGACCGCAAGTATCTTTTTGGATGTTTTTTTCATTTTGTTCATAGGCATTTCCTCTCTTTCAAGTATTTATTAATTAAACCCTTTTTATGTTCATACTTCCCTTTTCAGACAAGACTCAACTTTTAATTTTGACTCTGTCAATGCTGTAATCATTATACTACCTGACATCATTTTATTGTGACGGTATGTGCGAATCGACCCAAAATACGACCAAATCGACCTAAAAAATACACAGAAAAGACAAAAAACAGTAGTCTCAATATTTGCATACTGAAACTACTGTCTTTATATCACAACCCTTAAAATAAACATATCTCCTTTCGTCTGAAAAGAACACATTCCATTGTATTTATTCACAACCGAGCAGATACTTTTAGTCCCGATACCATGCCCCTCTGCATTTGTGACAGGCATACCATCACTAAATAACACATTCCTGCGGCAGGTATTAGAAATCTGTATAAAAATTTTATTATCCTTTTCATATCCGTTCACGCTTATATCCGTTGAAATATTCTGTTTCATAAGAAATTTACATTCGTTTAATGCATTTTCAAGTGCGTTGGATAAAAGTACACACATATCAACAGATAAAATCTTAATATTCCTGCCAAGCACAAACTTAATTTCACTACTGATACCTGCTTTTTCAAAACGCTGTGCGTATGCCGTCAATATCAGATTTGCCGTCTCATTCTGACAATAATCAACAACTTTTTGTGCTTCGATTTCCCTGCATACTGAATTTATGTATTCCATTGCCTGTTCATTCTGATGATTTGCTATACACGAAGCCAGATATTGCATATGATGTCGCAGGTCATGTCTGTGTGCTGCCGCCTGTTCCTGACTTTTTCTCAAGAAATCAATCTCCTGAACGGACTGTTTTGCCTGCATCTCAAATGCGTTCTTTTCCTGCTCCAGCCTGTATCTGGTCTTTTCCTGTTTTGTGCTCTGTTTGACATAGACAAGGAAAAACAGGCATGAAAATGTCGGCATAAATTCCGCAACAAGATAACTTCCCTCATACAAAAGTTTAGTATATACAACCGTTGAATAATCGAACAGATAATATACTATCGGTACGATTGCAAAAGTCCACATCTCCCCAGCAGGACGCATTATCATTTCTCTGACAGATGCGGCAACATACTTTAATAACAGCAATAAAAACGGAACGGTGATGATAATCTGTGCTATCGGCAGCAGTTCGTCACTGTTTTTAAAAGCAAATGTAAACAAAAGTGCCAGCCACCGCCTGAACTGACAGCACAAATAAGCAGTCAGCACCGAAGACAGACTGCTCAAAAAGCGTTTTGTTATAACCCACAATACTATCACAAGCGGAATATGTGAAAAAATCGGATAAAATTCATGAACAATTCTTTCTCCATAAAAATAATAGACTATTCCTTCTATTATAAGAGCCGCTGCCACGGTAAACACTATGAGATTTCTCTGCTTTTTTTCTTTCCCGATTCCACAAAAAGCAGCCGATAATATACTTCCAAATATACTTACGGCTATATAATTTATCAGCGTAATCATCTCACTCATACGCTTCCTCCCACATTTGTAAATGCTGCATTTTCAAACGCATATTCCAAATATCGTTCTTTTGTCTGAGTATATTTCCCATGTGGAATAGGAATTTTTGCTCCCGATTTCATTATTATATTTTTCTGCGATATGCTTTCTATATGTCTTAAATTGGCAAGATAAGAACGATGCGGACGGATAAAACATCCAAATTTACCAAGTGTTTCCTCAATCTCCGTTATCTTTGCCGTGCTTTTTAAACTGACACCGTTAGCAAGGCATATCACAAGTGCCCTGTTTACCACCTCGCAATATTCAAGGTCTCTCACATCAATCTTATTTATTCCGTTTTCACATTTTACAATAAAAAACTCTGCTCTCTCCCTCTCCCACTCAGAATACAACTTATCCATAAGTTTAAAAAAACTCTCCCGGCTCACCGGCTTTAATTCATAATAAAACGCTCCCACCGTATATGACTGTACCGCAAATTCAGGTGACGAAGTCAAAAAAACAATCCTGACATCCTCATCCGTCTTTCTAAGTTCACGAGCCACCTCTATTCCGTTATCATCGTTCATAAGAATATCTAAAAATAATGCATCATAACATCCGCTCTGTTCCATTTTTGTTAAAAGTTCAAGCGGACTCTGAAACACATCACAACTAATCTCTCTGTCATAATATTTGCAATACTCAGTCAACAATCTCTTTATTTCATGTAATACTGATATTTCATCATCACATATTGCTATCTTCATCTGAATCCTCCATTTTATGCTCTCTTGTCTTTGGTATAATTAAATCACTCTAAAAACAGTCAACCAGACAATAAAGATACCAATTTAATGATAAAACAAAAGACCCAAAATGAAAATACCTAATATATAAATTTTACAAAACCTTTTATCTCACCGCTTTTTCCTCTTATACCAAATTCCTGCTGCCACAATCACAACAACGGCAACTCCTCCAGCCGCTACAGCTATTTTTTTAACATCTACACCGCTGTTTCCACTATTTTCCGCACTTTTACCACTATTTACCTCGCCAACTCCATTATAGCAGGTGTTAATCTTTCCATTATTATCGTCGCTTACCTCGTCCTCTAAATCCAAGTCACCATCCGCATTAGTCCCGCTCTTGTCGGATAAAGTTCCATTTCCGCATACATATTTACTTTTCTTATCACCGGAATTATTCCCATTCTTGCCGGATATTTTTGCCATATTTTTTAAATATTTGGTTATTTTCTTCTCCTTTTCATCGTAGCTTAATTTCTTAAATTTGATATATTTAACAGCCGAATGGTCTCCCGAATCATTCCCTGAACCGTCCATCAATACTCCCCCGGTACTTGAGCCGTCATATACCATTTCATTTTTATTCTTTGTCTGTGCATATATATTGCCATTCATCCAATAAAACAAAGTATTGTCAGTTATCTTATTTTTCATACCGGCATATTTGTCCCAAATCTTATCATAATCAAATTTAAGTTTGCCCTCCTCCACATAAATAGTAAACAAACTCACTTTCTCATTATTCTTCTTCACCACAAAATAATATGTGTAGCCCGTATATTTTTCATCTTCATCGTTAATATCATAAATTATAAATGGATTACAAATAACAATTTTGTCATTGTCCTTTAAATCTCCTACCGCATCATGCAAATCCTTATAAGCTAATGGTACTTTCTGTAAAAAATCATAATCGCTTTCATTCTTATGCTTTTCATAATACTTCATAACCTTATCAACATTCTTTTTAAACAAAACAGGTGCATTTTCCATAACATTTTCCGGAATATACTTTGCATAAATCCCGTTCTTCGCCAATTCAACAGAATATGCCTTTGCTCTCACCGTGCTAAATCCACAAACGACAGCCAAAACCAAAACCAGATTAACAATAAATTTTTTCATAACCATACGCCTCCCTTATTATCATTTATAAATAATAACGATATGACTGCTCAAAATGATGCAAAAAATTTATATTAATTTTAGGAAATGCAAGACTGTGAGCTTGTTCATTGTGTGCAAAGTTTTCTTTTTATGGTAGAATAGCTTTCATTTATTATATGATGTGAAATCGAAATCCCCCCCGCAAGTGCGAATAAAGTAAAACAGGACTGCTCTTTCACAATCCTGCTTTTGTTCTATCTGCCATCTATCAACACCTCTTTGTCGCAGTTTAAAAAACAAACTGCAACAGATTTTGGCAATGCTTCGCATCCTTAATTGCCAAAATCCTCACACGAAACTTTTTCTTACGATATTTTCGGTTCCGAAAATATCTACCGTAACAGTTCAGCCATAAAAAGATAATCAACAATACAATGAGCTTGTTCATTGTATTGTTGATTATCTTTTTATGGAAGAATAGCCTTTCATTTATTATATGAAATAAACAAAAGCTGCAAAGCAGCGACTGACAGCTTGCTGGCAGGTTTATGAATGTAATAAATAAAAGGCTGAACTGTTACTACCGACCATCTATCAGCACCTCTTTACTTTTAAACGCAAAGCCGTAGTGATGTATGTTTTCCTCTTTTACTCCACG
>JBNMLR010000079.1:0-7396 GCA_050874945.1 Butyribacter sp.
CAATAAAGCAGGAAGTTACACAAAGGATTGGAAAAGCAGCAAAAGAATTAACATATTTAGGAAACGAGGTGTCTTATGAAGATTTTAGTGACAGGCGGTGCAGGGTTTATTGCCAGCCATACAAATGTTGAGCTTTTAAATGCAGGTTATGATGTAGTTGTCGTTGACAATCTTGTAAATTCAAGCAGGGAGTCTGTAACAAGAGTTGAAGAACTTACAGGAAAGAAGATTTCTTTTTATGAGGAAGACCTTTTAAATGAAAAAGCCATCGATGATATATTTGAAAAGGAAAAGATTGATTCAGTAATTCACTTTGCTGCACTTAAGGCGGTCGGTGAGTCTTGTCAGATACCTCTTAGATATTTTGACAACAATCTTACAGGTACGCTAAATCTTTTAAAGGTTATGGAAAAGCATGGTGTTAAGTCGATTGTTTTCAGTTCATCGGCTACAGTTTACGGAAAACCTGAAACTGTTCCTATCAAAGAGGATTTTCCATTATCGGTTTCAAATCCGTATGGCAGGACAAAGCTTATTATAGAAGATATGTTAAGAGATATATACAAATCGGATAATGAGTGGGATATAGCACTGCTTAGATATTTTAATCCTATCGGAGCACATGAGAGCGGAATGATAGGTGAAAATCCTCATGGCATACCGAATAATCTTTTACCGTATGTGGCAAAGGTGGCAGCAGGACAGCTTGAGTGCGTAAATGTTTTTGGCGATGATTATGATACACCTGACGGAACGGGCGTGCGTGACTATATCCATGTCGTTGACCTTGCGACAGGTCATATAAAGGCTCTTGAAAAACTTGCAACTCATCCGGGACTTGTGACATACAATCTTGGAACAGGTGTAGGCTACAGTGTTCTTGATATAATAAAGAACTTTGAAAAGGCGTGCGGAAAAGAAATACCATACAAGATTACTCCACGCAGACCGGGAGACATTGATATGTGTTATGCCGACCCGGCAAAAGCTAAGGCGGAACTTGGCTGGGAGGCAACGAGAAGCATAGATAAGATGTGTGAGGATGCATGGAGATGGCAGACTAAAAATCCCAACGGTTATGAGGGATAAGATAGTGCAGGGGGGCAGAGTCAGATAGAGATGATGGGATATCTTAAATCCTTAGAAAATATTGTTCAGTTTCAGAGTTATGTTTTGGAACATATACATGATGATTTTTCGGTATTGTTTAATGTGCTTTCAAAGTGTCTCGGAATGGATGCGATGCTGACATATTCGTGTACTGAATCAGGTATTGTCGACAGTGCAGTCTACAGAAGTGATTCTGAAGATGTGACAAAATACCAGTCATATCTCAATGCAGGAATGGGAAGATTGTTTAACACTAAACATTGTATATATACATCTGTTGATGACATTCCTGAGGATATGAGAGCAGAGATAATTAGCGGCTATGAATTTCTTGACAATAAAAGAATAGTTGTCTGTTCGGGTATGGTTGAGAGTGTTTTATACAGTACGGTTCTTGTGTTGGGCGAGCAGGAGAATGAAATTGGGTTTGATTTCAATGACTGTTCCGATATGTTTTTAAACACTGTGCATCTTATGATAGAGAATAAGATAATGAGTGAGAAGATGCGTTATGACAGTGAACATGATCTTCTCACGGGACTTTATAACAGACGAAGTTATTTTACGAAAAGCAAGGAAGAATACACCATGCTTGCGTCAGTCGGTATCTTTTTCATGGATGTTAATCATTTAAAAGAGACAAACGACAGATATGGTCATGATGCAGGGGATGCACTTCTAAAAAAGGCAGCCGAGAGTATAAAAGCTATGTTGTCTGAGAATATACATGGATTCAGGATGGGCGGCGATGAGTTTATAATGGTTGCATTAAACTGTGCTGAAAGTGATGTTCCAAAGATTAAACAAAAATGGGAGAGGGAACTTGAGAAAGTGAACGAAAAGTACGGCATGAGTCCATGCAGTGTGGCTGTCGGTACGGCATTTGCAAAAGGGTCGTTCAAGATAGAAGAATTGTGTAAGATAGCAGACGACAGAATGTATGAAGATAAAAGAAAAAAGCATAATTGCAGATAAAATATAAACAAATGGAGGAATTTAAAAATGGAATTATACGATGAGTTAGTGGCTCGTGGTCTTATAGCACAGGTCACAGACGAGAAAGAGATAAAAGAACTTATAAACAATGGTAAGGCAACTTTTTATATTGGTTTTGACCCGACTGCTGACAGTCTTCATGTAGGTCATTTTATGGCTCTTTGTCTTATGAAGAGACTTCAGATGGCAGGAAATAAGCCTATCGCACTTATCGGTGGCGGTACTGCGATGATCGGTGACCCATCGGGAAGAACTGATATGAGACAGATGATGACTGTTGAGACGATAAATCACAATGTTGAGTGCTTTAAGAAACAGATGAGCCGTTTTATCGAGTTTGGCGAGGGCAAGGCAATGCTTGTAAACAATGCTGACTGGCTTACAGACTTAAATTATATGGAAGTTTTAAGGGATATAGGACCTCATTTCACGGTAAACCGTATGCTTGCCGCTGAATGTTATAAGCAGAGAATGGAGAAAGGTCTTTCATTCCTTGAGTTTAACTACATGATAATGCAGAGTTTTGATTTCTATACATTATATCAGAAATACGGCTGTAACATGGAGTTTGGAGGGGATGACCAGTGGAGCAATATGCTCGGCGGTACTGAGCTTATCAGAAGAAAGCTTGGCAAGGATGCATATGCCATGACTATAAATCTTTTGCTTAATTCTGAGGGAAAGAAGATGGGTAAGACACAGTCGGGAGCAGTGTGGCTCGACCCTGAAAAGACTTCTCCGTTTGATTTCTTCCAGTATTGGAGAAATGTCAGTGATGCTGATGTACTTAAATGTCTCCGTATGCTCACATTCCTGCCGTTAGAGCAGATTGATGAGATGGACAAGTGGGAGGGAAGTAAGTTAAACGAAGCTAAGGAAATCCTTGCATTTGAGCTTACAAAACTCGTTCATGGCGAGGAGGAAGCAAACAAGGCAAAAGAGGGTGCAAGAGCATTATTTGCAGGCGGCGGAAATACATCACAGATGCCTGTTACTGAGCTTTCAGGCGAAGATTTTGACGAGGATGGAAATATTGGAATACTTACACTTCTCGTAAAGGCAGGACTTGCTTCTTCAAACGGTGAGGCTAGAAGAAATGTGCAGCAGGGCGGAGTTTCTGTCGATGGTGAGAAAGTGACAGAGCCAAAATCCGTTGTAAATAAAGATAATATCACAGAAGATGGTATTGTTCTCAAACGCGGAAAGAAAAAATTTATGAAAATCGTTGTTAAATAATTTAAAAATGAATAACTTTGCAATACTCGTAACATACTATTTTTAAGAGATGGGATGATTACACTGATTGACCTGTTTCTGAGGATGCGTTACTGTTCATGTCTTGTGTGGACAGCAGCGACAATGTCTCACTTGAGTACAAAAAAATAGTTGTGTTAGGAGGAAATTATGCGAAGAAGAATTGTGATGTTAATTACTACATTAGCATTGTCGACCATGATGCTTGCCGGTTGTGGAAACGGAAAGAACAATAATTCCGTTACATCATCTGCTACACAGGAGCCGGAGGTTGAAAATACGGATGAACCTGTTGTAAATGAGGATGACAGCGATTATGATGAAAGTGACATGACCGGTGATGATGATGGTGTTGTTGGAGATGTAGTTGATGATGCGGCTGATGTAGTGGACGATGTTGCAGACGATACGGCGGATGTTGTTGACGATGCTACGGGAAATGATGGAACGGCAGATAATGCAGGTCAGGCAGGAACAGCTAACGATGCAAACAGTAATACTGCAAAGCCTAAAACAACAAAGAAGCCGAATAAAAAGAATACAAACAATAAGAAAAATACAAATAAGAAGAATAACAAAAACAATAATAAAAAAAATAACAACAGATAATTTTAACAGGAGATAAGCCGGAGACAGATGTTTGCTGCTTTGATAATTTGAGATAAAAATATATCTGGTTTACGGTAAAAAGTTAAAAATAAAAACGGGTAGACATTTAAGTTTTACCCGTTTTTTATATTACTGATTATAATTCAATCGAATAAAGTTTTCGGTTTTTATCATTGAAAACAACATCTTTTTCATATCTAAGTCCAAGTTTTTCTGCTGTTTTTATCGAGCGGATATTGTCGTGGTCGATAACTGCAACTATACGCTTCATGCCAAGTGTTTCTTTTGCGTATCTTAAAGCTGCTTCACAGCACTCTAAGGCATAGCCGTAACCCCAGTGCTCGCTGTCGAGCAGGTAGGAGAGCATTATCTCGTTCTTGCCGTCTATGGTTTCATTTTCAAAACCGCATCTTCCTATTAGTTTTTTGCTTGTCTTGCCAAATACTCCCCAAAGACCATAGCCGTAAAAAGAATAGACTTTCTGGATATAAGCCTTTTGTTTTTCCATTTCAGCGTCAAGATAATCATCTATATTGTCTATATATTTTCTTACCTGAGGGTCAGAGTATATGGTATATATCTGAGGTATATCCGATACGGTAAGTTCTCTTATGATAAGTCGTTTCGTCGATGCTATCGTTATCGGTTTTCCCTGTGAGCGTAACAATGTGTTTTCGATAAATATCTTGTCAATGCTGTCAAAAGACTCAATGAGCACATCTGCCTTGTAGAGATTCTGCTGCTTTACGGCATACGGAGAAGCAAAACCTATGCAGGTGACATTACATTCTTTTGCCGCCTTTACACCATTTTCTGAGTCCTCGATTATAACGGTATCCTCAGGTGATGCACCGAGTTTTTCAAGTGCGAGGAGAAATGTGTCAGGTGCAGGCTTGGGATGTTTGACTTGTGACGCTGACACGAGTTTTTCAAAATATTTTTTGATGCCGAGTTTTTTTACTACGGTTTCAATCTCTTTAGGTGAAGATGATGAAGCTATTGCAAGCTGTATGCCGTCCCTGTAAAGCCTTTTGATAAGCTCTATGACACCGGGAACAGCGACATATCCTTCTTTTTCATGTACTTCTTTTTTTGTCTGGTTTAATCTTTCAAGAAGTTCGTCTGTTGATATGTTGAGAGAAAAATCTTTAATAGCTGTCTCTGCCATTTTTTTAGTTGAACTTCCTATAAAGGAATAGCAATATTCTATATCAACATCTGCACCGAGTTCGTTAAATGTCCTTACTGCTGCTTTTGCGTGTTGTGGTTCACTGTCTATGATAACGCCATCCATGTCAAATATAACGGTTTTTAACATAATAATACGCCCCCTTTTTCGGCTGTCTGTTTTTACTTTTGTTAAACAGTATATATAGTGTGATGTTTAGGTCAAAAGGTATTTATCTCTAAATGATGTACGGATTGCTTTATTGCTATCTGCTTTTGAACCTTGCATCATGTATTGGTTTAATTTACATCTGTTTTTTTATGCTCTTTTTTGTTATAATATCATATGTGTATGTTAGGGTCAAAAGGTATTTTATTTTAGATAAATATAAGCAAAAAATTATAGAAAAATGGAGGAAAAGTATTATGGCAGTAATTAAACCGTTTGTTGCAGTAAGACCGAACGAAAAGGTTGCAGACAGGGTGGCAGCGTTACCTTATGATGTTTATAACAGGGCGGAGGCAACAGAAGAGGTAAGGAGAGAACCCTTATCTTTCCTGAAGATAGACAGGGCAGAGACACAGTTTGATGATAGTGTTGATACATACGCACCGCAAGTCTATGACAAGGCGAAAGAAATTTTTGAGAGTATGGTGGCAGACGGTACATATGTAACGGATGAGGACGAGTGCTATTATATTTACAGACTTACGATGGATGGAAGAGAGCAGACGGGTATTGTTGCCTGTGCAAGCGTTGATGATTATGTAAATAATGTTATTAAAAAGCATGAAAATACAAGAGAGGAAAAGGAACAGGACCGTATAAGACATGTAGATACATTAAGTGCACAGACAGGACCTATCTTCCTTGCCTACAGATCTAAAAAAGTGATAAATGATGTAGTGTCAAAAGTTATGACCGAGGAGAGTCCGCTTTACGATTTTACGGCAGTTGACGGCATAGGTCACACAGTATGGAAGATTGCCGGAAGTAAAGATGTTGAGACTGTCAAAAATGCATTTGCAAATATTGGTGAGATATACATAGCAGACGGACACCACAGGGCAGCTTCAGCGGTCAAAGTTGGATTAAAGAGAAGAAAAGAAAATCCCGGCTATGACGGAACGGAGGAATTTAACTATTTCTTATCAGTGCTTTTCCCTGATGACCAGCTTATGATAATGGATTATAACCGCACGGTAAAAGACTTAAACGGACTTTCAGAGGATGAGTTTATCGCAAAGATTAAAGATAATTTTGAGGTCACACCTTTAAGTGAGGCAAAACATCCTGACAAAAAAGGTCAGGTTTCGATGTATTTATCAGGAAAATGGTATATGCTTTCTGCAAAGAAAGAGCTTCTTGATATAAATGACCCTGTATTGTCACTTGATGTTTCGCTGTTGCAGAATTATCTTCTGGAGCCGGTTCTTGGAATAAAAGATCCGAGAACAGATGAGAGAATAGACTTTATCGGTGGTATAAGAGGACTTAAGGAACTTGAAAAGCGTGCTGAGTCGGATATGAAAGTATCATTTGCAATGTATCCTACATCTATATCAGAATTGTTCGATGTGGCAGATGCAGGTCTTTTGATGCCGCCTAAGAGTACATGGTTTGAGCCAAAGCTCAGGAGCGGACTTTTTATTCACAGGATTTAATACTATCAGGGAAGTCCCCAACAGGCAATGAGCAGTTTGAGAGGACTTGCTGGTATCAGGAGTGGGATAAGCCGCTTCTGATATGTTGCGATAGAGGTTAATAGTGTTATAATCAACGGGGCGGATTGCAAATATCCGCTTCATATTAAAAACGGTAAACAGGAGGGATTTATGTTATATACAAGAGCTATCTTGAGCTCAGCCGCAGGTGTCGTGGAGCAGGCGGCCAGCGGAAAAGCGATAGGTGTCGATGAACTTCAGAAAGTCATGACTTCATCTGCATCTGATGAGCAGAAAACAAGCTTTTTTATACAATATCTGCTCAGTCAGAGAGAATGGCTGCTTGATTTTGCAAAGACGCTTCTGATAGCGGTAATTGTTTTTATTATTGGAAGAAAACTTGTCAAACTGGCTCTCAAGGTTACAAAAAAGACTATGGAGCGTAAGGCGGTAGAGATAAGTGTTCAAAAGTTTGTTATGTCACTTGCTACATTTGCCTATAATATTCTTCTCCTGATGGTTATTGCAGGAATACTCGGCATAGGTACGAGTTCTATTGTTGCGGTTCTTGGCTCGGCAGGACTGGCGGTGGGTC
>JBNMLR010000080.1:0-7395 GCA_050874945.1 Butyribacter sp.
AGCGTATCACATCTACAAAGAAAGGTTCAATCACATCAGTTCAGGCGGTATATGTACCAGCCGATGACCTTACTGACCCGGCTCCGGCAAACACGTTCACACATCTTGATGCCACAACGGTACTTTCTCGTTCAATAGTTGAGCTTGGAATTTACCCTGCGGTAGATCCGCTTGAATCAACATCACGCATACTTGACCCGCATATTGTCGGTGAAGAACATTACAAAGTTGCCCGTGGAGTACAGGAAATATTACAGAAATACAAAGAATTACAGGATATTATCGCAATCCTCGGTATGGACGAACTTTCAGAGGACGACAAGATTGTCGTAAATAGAGCA
Organism: Butyribacter sp.; assembly: GCA_050874945.1. Classification (GTDB taxonomy): domain Bacteria; phylum Bacillota; class Clostridia; order Lachnospirales; family Lachnospiraceae; genus Butyribacter. The sequence goes on from JBNMLR010000080.1 coordinate 342, forward strand.
AGAAAGATTCAGAGATTCCTTTCTCAGCCATTCCATGTAGCAGAGCAGTTTACAGGACTTCCGGGTAAATATGTACCTGTATCAGAAACTATAAGAGGATTTCAGGAAATCCTTGATGGAAAACATGATGATATACCTGAAAATCTTTTCCTCAATGCAGGAACTATAGATGAAGTTGTTGAGAGAATGAATTCTAAATAGTTCGGGAGGTGTATCATGGCTGAAAAGAAGTTTAATCTTCAGATTATATCACCTACTAGAGTTTTCTTTGACGGAGACATAGATATGGTGGAAATGAAGACAACGGAGGGTGAAATCGGTGTACTCGCCGGACACATTCCGCTTACGGCTATCCTTGAACCGGGTGTGCTTCGCATAAAGAAGTCAGACGGTGACAAAGAAGCGGCACTTCATGACGGATTTGTAAAAATCACAAAAGACAAGGTAACAATCCTTGCCGAATCCTGCGAGTGGCCTGACGAGATAGATGTAAACAGGGCAAATGAAGCAAAGATAAGAGCAGAGCGCAGACTTAAGAGTGGCGAACCTGCCGTAGATATGCTTCGTGCGGAGCTTGCACTTAAAAAGGCACTTACCAGAATTGATATTGCAGGAAAATATAAATAAAAATTAAAAGGTTTGCGGACATAAAGTCTGCAAGCCTTTTTTTTAGGTTACCGCTTATCGCAAAAATCGACCGTTCGTCGCATTGTGATGGAATATTATAGATATTTATGTTATATTAAATTAAAAAAGTTTATACAAAAAGGTTTATACAATATGATGAGAATGATGAAAAATAATATTAGAGTGCTGATTAGGTCGAGATTTATATTTTGTTCGTTGATTTTAATAACAGGATTTGTGATATATGCGGTTTTAGGTTTATATGGAAAAAACTGGCCTGTTGTGGAACCGCTTGGAAACGCAATGACTCTTTGTATCTATCTGTTTATTGCGTTTATGTTTATTTCTTACGAATATATACAAAAATTTACAAACAATGGAGTTTCAGAGGTTGTCCGTACATTGAATAAAAAGAATACATTTTCAGCAGTTTTAATTATTATGCTTTACTCAATGATATTGTGCATTGCTTTAGCGTGTATTGTAATTGTAGAATTTTCATATTTCAAAATATCCGACCCGCAACATGAGTATATAAAACATATTGTAATAAGTATATTTGTAAATATATATCTGGTTATGCAGTTAGCGGTTATCATAGGGGCATCGCTGGCGTGTATATTAAATAGGGTTGCGGTATATTCCGTTATGACGGCAATGATACTTTTGTCATCACCATTTGCTGAAAATCTGGCAAATTCTATTGATATGAGCAGCGGTTCAGATTATAGCCTGAGTGGAAGAATTGCATTTAAAATCATTTCTTATTTTTATATTCTTCCAAGATTTAATTTGAAAACTATGCCAAGAGCAGAATTTGGAGAGCCTGTTTTATTATACCGCATTTTTATTATTTTCTTTTGGAGTCTGTTTTTTATCACGGTTGGCTTGATTTTGAGGAAAAAGAAACATATTTATACGATTGTCAGCGGAGTTTTGTGTCTGATGATGTTTGCAGGATATAGTATGCCGTCATCAAATATGGAGGATAAATTAGATACATATCAAAATGGAATACCTGACAGGGTTTATGCTATATCGGGTATGTATAAAGAAAGAATGAAAAAAGCTGACTATGAGATCAAACAATATGATATGAAACTTGATATGAGAACAAGTTTAAAGGCTGAAATAACAATGACTGTTTCAGAAAATTTAAAACAGTACAATATGACATTGTATCGGAAATATATAGTTTCAGAAGCAAAAAATCAAGACGGAAACAGGCTGGACTTTGAGCAGTCGGGAGATTATTTGACTATATATAGCGGTGGTAAAGCCATAAATAAGATTACAATAAAAATGAAAGGAAACTCAAGCGACTGCTACGCAAATTATCAGGGGTGTTATCTGCCGGGATATTATCTTTATTATCCGAGAGCAGGATTTCTGCAAGTTTACAATACTACATATGGAAATATCATGCCTAACTTTTTAGATAAAGATACATTGTTTAAGGTTAGTGTTTCGCCAAAAGGAAGATATGTGTCAAATCTGAAAAAGAGTGGTAATAAATATATAGGAAAGTGTGACGGCTTTACATTACTTAAAGGATTTTATAAGAAAAAAGATTTAGGCAGCGGAAATATTATGGTATATCCGTATTTAGATGAATTTACAATTCATAATGGAAAAATGAGCGAAGAAGAATGTTGGAAAGAGAACTTTGATTTTTCTTCGGAACAGCTAAAAAAGGACAAGATTAAGGACAGTATGATATTTATGGATAGAGGAGTGTTGGATGGAGATGGATACGGATTTAAGGCATATGGTAAAAAACAGATATTTGTAAATGCCGGCGGTGTATTTTATTATTCTGATAATCCATAAATATATCATGGCGGCACGATTTAACACTATCAATGAAGCTCTCTATTTTTATTGTGTATAGCAGCTAGTGTGCTGACCTGTTGATTTTCAGATGAATAACGCAGAGTAAATTTTCAGTCTGCAAGGCAGAGGAATGGGGAGTAGCGGTTTACGGAGATTGACAACAACATAGCAGATGGAAATTTATGCAGGTAACTGAGGAGAAAATATATGTTAAAAATAGAAAAATTAACAAAGAGATTTAAGAAAAAAGAGGTGCTTCACGGCATAGACTTGGAGCTTAGTGCAGGAGCATACGGACTGCTTGGAGAAAACGGTGCGGGAAAATCCACACTCATGCGTTCCGTGTTAGGTCTATATACAGATTATACAGGTCATATATCATTTGACGGGAAAAAATATAACAGCAAAAAAATAGCGACAGGGTATCTGCCACAGCATTTTAATGGGTTAGAGGAATTAAGAGTAAATGAACTTCTCAAATATTTTGCTGATGTGAAGAAAGTACCTAAAAAAGAAATTAAAGGAGAAATTGAGCGTGTTCTGGAACTTGTAAATCTGTCGGACAGAAAAAACAGTAAAGTTGGTACTTTATCCGGTGGAATGAAACAGAGAATTGGAATTGCTCAAACGCTGTTGGGAAATCCTGAAATTTTAATATATGATGAGCCTACAACAGGACTTGACCCAAAAGAGCGGATTAGATTTGGAAATATAGTAGAAGATGAAAAAATAAATAAAATAGTTTTGATTTCTACACATATTGTTTCAGATATTGAATGTCTTTGTGACAAAATAATTGTTATGAAAGCAGGAAATATATTGGGAGTATATACTCCTTTGGAGTTAGCACAGTTAGCTGACGGTTTTGTCTATGAAATATCAGAAGACGATTATCAAAAAAATAAACAGGATGTGATTTTGATAAGAAAATCATTTTGCAATAATGAATTTAAAATACGGGTATTATCAGAAAATAAAATATCTGATAACTGTGTAGAGTCAACAGTGGAGGATGGATATTTATGGATTTCAAAATAGGTGTTAAGTCTTTGGGAAAATCTTTTTTTGTGCCAATAATAATCAATAGCCTGTTAATTCCCATAATCGTGTTTATGGCAGCAAGGACAGGCAGTGCTTACAATACATCATTTGCCGTAAATGTACTGACGCAGATGTTTACTCCATTTTTGGGAGCTTTTGTAGTGTGTATGTATATGGTTAAATATATAGATATGTCTGGAAATGAAATTTATTTTGTTGTTAATAAAAATAAATGTAGGGAAATATTAAGTTTATTTGTTGTTTATATAGTTACAAATACAATTTGGTTTGCGGCATATATGTTAATAAACAAAAAGTTTGGGTTTGAATGGCTTCACATAATAATAGTCACCTTTTTATATATGATGGCTGCATATTGTCTTTGTTTTTTGTTTAAAAGTGTATCACTTGCGAGTATTCCAAGTTTTTTATATACGATTTATTCGGTTGTTGGGTTAGAGGCGTTGGGAAATAAGTTGTCTTACTATGAACATAACGGTATGAGTCCGGCAAAATTTTTTTCAAAATACATATATTTTGTTATTGCGGCTATAGTTGTGATGTGCATAGGGAGTATAATAAATAATTTATATGATAGTTATAATGATTGATGGAAAGATGTATTACTAATCATTCAATCAATTACTAATTACCGCTTATCGCAAAAATCGACAGTTCGTCGCATTGTGATGGAATATTTTAGATATGTCTGTTAAGATAAATTAAAAAAGGTTACAATGTTTTAAACTGGATTTAGGGGGAGTTTTAAATGAATAAAAGATTATTGTTTGTGTTTTTATGTGCTATCGCATTAGTATTTTCAGCGTGTTCGGGAAATAATGAGAAATTTGAAACGAAATTATCAGAACAAAAGGAAGCTTCTAAAGTAAAACTGACGGAATATACCGACTTTAAGTGGGACTATGCTTATTTTATTTCACCATATGTAAGTAAAGAGGAAATTCAAAAAATAATTTCAATAAAGTCGGATGAAATTCAGGATAATAATTATAATGACAGCACGATGTATGTGGTGTTTACATATAAAAATAAAGTTGTATATCAGTTATTTGATGATGTTCAAAATCTGGGATTTTCATTTGATTTAGGAAAGTATAACAAGGTTAAACGGATAACCTGCGATAATTGTGATTTTTCAGTGCAGAATAAAAGTGGAGAGAATATTTATAAATTGATAGAAAAATAAAGTTTACAGAACAGGTAATTGTAATAAAAAATACAGTTGCCTGTAATTATTATTAAAAATAGCTGCATCAAAATAAATATAATCATCGTTATATATTGTAGAAATATGAAAATAATGTAAGAGTAAAAAGCAGATAGCAACATGGTAATTTGTGGTATCTGTTATAGGGTAAAGTACCTTTTGATATTGACATTATTAAGATAACAATTAGCAAAAAATTAATACGATGGGGGGAGAATGAAATGATTAGAAAGAGATTTAAAAATTATTTTGTTGCAGTTATTATGGCATTTATATTTGGTATAGGCATAACAATTTTTGTGACAGATTATTTTGGAGACTGTCATGCATTAAAATTTATGGAATGTGAGGTGAAAGCGGCAGACACAAATACATATGAATGGGAAAAAGAGTGGACTGATTTGCAAAAGCAGATGGCAGACGGGGCAACTGATGTGTTGAAAAAAGAGATTACATTTAATGATAAAGATTTAAGTGAGGAAGAAAAAGCTACAACAATTAAGTCATATGATATAAACAGTGCAGTTCCAATGTGGACATTGTTATCTGACATGACAATGATTTCTGACTATCATAAAAATAATGACAGTTTGTCAGGTCTTATTAAGTGGAGCGACAGATGGTACATACCGGCAAAGACGCTGACTGGTGGAGATGCGACGATTTTGCTGCAAAAAGAAAAAGACGGTTATCATGTCTATGGACAGTATTTTGGTGATGCTGACAATTATATTGCTGATACGGCAGATGAAATAAAAGATAAGATTAAAAAAGAATTATCAGGTGTGGATATAACTGAGGTAAGAAATATCTCGATACCGTTTTATGATATAAATCTTATATATATAAGACAGGAAGATGGAAAAGAAAAAGTTATACCATACCAGTCGGAAAGTGCAACAACATTAAATGATATTGGTGAGGAAGAAGGAAAACTTTATACAGTTTCGGAGTTTATATCGGATATGGAAAATGAGTATGAGGAATATAGTGAACAGGAGTTAAAACAGATAGTAAAAGAAAATAAAACGCAACAGAACTTAGGAGGAAGTCTGTTGCCTAAAAAGAAAAAAGTTGAGGAGAAAGATAAATTAAGTGATTTCTTTTCAGGTCATATTACGATAATGATTATTACGATTGTTTTAGTTGTGGGAATATTTTTCGCAATAAAATTTATAATAAAAAAGGAAAAAACTAAAAACGGCGAGAGGGTATGAGCGTTACTATATAATTATTTCCCCAAAATATTTATCTGCACCTCAAAAGTTTCAATGTATATTCATCAAATTTGAGTTTTAGTAAATTTGAGTAGCGGCGGCTTATCGGAAAACTCATGCCATTATATAAAACTACTTTTTTATCTTGAATTTTTTTATAATGTTTTAAATTTATGATGGTTCCCCGTGAAATAGGGCAGAAATCAAATTCCTCAAGCTCTTTTGCCAAGTCTTTTAATGATTTGCGGCTTGAAAAAGAATTTCCGTTATCCGTATAAAAGATGCTGTATTTGTGTTCAGAAGTTACATACAGTATATCCTGACATGGAACAGATACATCATCATTTATTTTTATAGGAAGAAAATTGCAGCTTAAAGCGGCAGCACGTTCAATGTTTGTTTTGATTGATATTTCTGAAAAAGGTTTGGAGATAAATGAAATTACATTTCGTCCAAAAGCTTCTTTTATCTGTTCCTCATGGGAAGTGTTAAAAATTACAAGAGTAAAAGGACATTTTTTTTCAAGTATATTTTTAACTTCTATGCCTGTCATACCACTCATTTCTATATCTAAAAAGACTAATGTGAGCGATGGGCATATATCAGAAGAAAGAAGTTCTTCGCCGGAGTCAAATTGATAAGTATCAATATATCCGAGTGTATGGCATAAATTGTTTAGTTGTTCCCTTGTTTTAGGGTCATCATCACAAATTCCTATTTTCATTGCAAGACCTCCTGTTTTATTAGGATTTACAACACATTATGTAAAAAAACATAAGCGGAAAATGTATTGTTTTCTGTTTTGAGTTCAAGTTTTCCGTCATACTTTTCGACGGTATCCGCAACATTTTTCAGTCCAAATCCATGATTGAGGGTATCGGATTTTGAAGTTGAAAAAATAGAACCGCTTTGTTTTTCGTATGGTTTACAAGTGTTCATGATATATAATGTTATATTGTTTTCGGCATTTGAGATAGAAATATATAATTTCTTTTCTGTTTCAACAGTATTGTCGTCGGCATCGGTATGCAGACTAAAAGTGTCAGTGTTGATGCGGCAGAGAGCTTCATAAGCATTTTTCAGCAGATTTGAAAGTATAATACATAGG
>JBNMLR010000081.1:0-7308 GCA_050874945.1 Butyribacter sp.
ATATAAAAAATGCAAATCTCTCAAAAGCGTACAAAACTGCTTGGAAGTCAATTATCTCAAGTCAACTGATACCGTATTTTCAAGATAGGTCAATCAAATACATTTCCAATGATGACTGCCAATATTTTACAAACTCGTTATGCGTATTCAGTAAATCATATATGTCTAGTATAATGAAAAAGCTGAGAAAGATATTCGATAAAGCCAAAAAAGATAATGTTATTAAATTTAATCCTGCTGAAGATATCGTGCTACCAAAACCTATATCTAAAAAAACACCACGCCGTTCTTTATATGATGAAGAACGGCATTATTTGTTATTAGCGGCAAAAGATTCCCTTTTAGGATGTATGATAATAACTATGCTTTATACCGGGCTTCGACCTGTAGAAATACAGAATATGTCATGGGATTGGATTGATTTCAAAAAAGCAGTATTAACCGTAAAAAAATCGAAATCACAAGCAGGAACTAACAGAGTTATACCTCTTATTCAACCTGTTATAACCGCCTTGAATGAGCTTTATATAATTAATTCAGACAGTCAATATGTATTTTGGATCAATCATAAGAAAAAATGGAATCAACAAAACTTTTACGGAAATTTTCATCGATATACTCAATTGATTGAAAACAAATACAAGTACCATTTTTCCGATGATTTTTGCCCATATCTTTTACGCCACACTTTCTGTACGGATTGTCAGTCTGCAGGAATACCAATTAATGTAGCAAAAGAATTTATGGGACATTCAAATATTTGCATTACCTCAAAAATCTACACACATACTGTAGATGAAGTTTTTGAAATAAACCGAAAAAAGTACAATAAATATTTAGAAAAACATTCGTGATAAGCAATTGAATTTCATAACTTGCATATATTGATAGATAACTTTTTTGATTAATATAACTTTATAATTCATGTTCGTTACAGAAATCTTATAAATATAGTTATTGACTCACCCTATTTAATAGGGTATAATGGTAAATGAAAAGAGGAATGTTATGACCCGAGAGTTTATTATGCTTCCTGAATTTGATAAGCAATGGAAGAGTATAGGTTTAACAGACAAAGAACTTAAATCACTGCAAGAGGAATTAACAATAAATCCTAACAAAGGTGATTTAATGCAAGGCACAGGTGGACTTAGAAAAATACGAGTCGCATTTGACGGTCGAGGTAAAAGCGGAAGTGCAAGAGCCTGTTATGTTGATTTTGCTGTTTACGAGAAAATATATTTAATTACTGCATATACTAAAAACGACAAAGATAATTTAACCAAGGAAGAAAGAAACGAGGTTAAACAATTAGTCGAATTACTTAAGAAAACTATTGATAGGAGTTGATTATATGAGCGTTTATGAAAGCATTATTAAAGGTCTGAATGAGGCTATTGATTATGAAAAGGGTCAAGGAACTGCAAAGGTAACAAAGTGTACAGTTAATCCTGCTCCAAATTATGAACCTGCTCAAATAAAAGAATTAAGGCTTTCTCTCGGAATGACACAGTCAACATTTGCCGAAGTTGTCGGCGTATCTCCAAAAACTGTTGAAGCTTGGGAAGCCGGCACAAACAAGCCGATTGGCTCAGCACGAAGATTTCTCAGTGTATTGCAAGCCGATCCATCAATGCTTGCAAAATGCAACATAATCGTTGCTTAATATCATCTTTTTTAACACTACAATGATTAAATTCGTTGTAGTGTTTTTTTATATGAGAAAATACAAGATTAATATTTGTTATAAACGCCTGGATTTTTCAGCATGCTTATACAGATAAATTACATCTCTTGCTATCATATAAATATACGGTTGAATTGCATATAACAATTTCACCACATAGTGCGAAATAAGGTTTCACTAAAATGAGTTGTTACGCAAATTTCGTATTTAAATCTTACTCTATCTAAGGCTATTCTTCCGCTTTGATTTGATTTAAAAGTTCAAACATATCTTGTTGTCGTTCTTTTCTGCTTTTTCTTTTATGACGCATTGCTTCATCAATTTTTCCGATTGGTAATGATCCGCCTTTCATTTTCTTATTGTATTCAATAACCATTGCTTCCGAAAAGCCTGCGGCACCGTTGCCTCTGTCTTTTGCATTTCTAATAAGAATTTTTGGTGGAATTCTGCCTAATTTCTCCTTGAATATTTCTTCATTAAATAAAGAACCATATGCATACAAGACTATAGCTACACCTTTAAGCATATTCGCTGACATTGAATCATTTATTCCTTCCCAAGTTCCTATAATAACCCTTAATGTTCTATCTAAAATATCACATCCGAATTCATCAAGAATATATTCAAGCGCAGCCACAGCACAAATTCCACCAGGAACTTTAGTTGGCGAAATCTTTAAGTTATAAGAATTCACGATATCATTTATCAGTAATTCCTTATCATTACCGGCTTCAATGTTTGCGACGAAAATTTCATAAGGCATTAGTGCTTTAGTGTATTTCAACTGGTTGGCAAATATATCGGCTTCTTGCTCATAATCAAGTTCTTCATATACCATACACCATACGGGAGTTTCTCTTGATCCTGAAGCCATAGCAACTATTTCAATGGTATGCTGTCCGTTAAAAACATAATTATATCCATTTCTTCTGCTTACCTTCACGGGATTTATTTGGTAAGGATTAAAATTTGCTGCAGCTCGTTCAACATGCTTCATAGATATATTTCTTTGATAATTTTGAGTTGAGGTGAGATCTTTTATAGGTATCAACTCGAATTTTACTTTTGGAATAAACTTTTCAATATTACTTTCCATTTTTCTCCTCCGTGATTTCGTTTAATATACTTTGCACATTTTTATTTAGCCTTTTTAATTCATTTATTAATTTTCCTTTCACCTCACTTGATACGGTATTAAAATCCACTTTTCTTTGCGTGCTTGATATACTTTCACACCATGATGGTATTGTGTAATAAAGCGTAGTCAATTCAGAATCGGGATTATATTTGGGCACTTTTTTTATTTCCGCCAATGGTACGTGAGAATGAGATTTTATATTAGAAAATTCTCGTCTTATAATTCCAGGCGGAGTGTTTTGACCATAAGATTCTATGCTGACAAATAATTGCTTTATTTGCTTTGGTGAGAGTTTTGAAATTTCTTCAATATTAGAGTGCGATATCTTTAATTTTCCGGACATCAAAAAATCTGCCATTCCCGGCACCTTTTTATCTATTATATCTATACTTTTAGCAAAGCGTGAGTATTTTTCCACCGTACCATGCGAAATGTTATACTCCTTTCCAATTTTTTTCGCAGTCTTGTTTTGCCGAGAAATATCAGAATCTTTGCTATCTTTTTCATCAGGAAATACACTTATATCCTTACTATGTTGATTTATTCCCAATTGATTCTTTGCACCGATTGCTTTCTCAGTTTCAAATCTTTTGCCAATTAAATATTTTCGTGTTTCTTCAGATATATTTCTGCGACCTAACTGATTTCTGCAAATCCAAATCATAGCTTCTTCTGTCGAATTAAATATCATTTCAACTGTAGAAAATGGCAGATTATGTTTTTTGCATATTTCATATCTATTATGACCATCTATAATCACTTTGTTCCAAATAATAATCGGAGATATGCAACCATCTGATATGAGACTCTCTTCAAGGTTTTTGTATTCATCAAGCGATAGTGGTGGAATAAGTTTTTGAAATTCAGAATCAATTGTCAGTGAATAATATCCAGGTTTAGTCTGCAATATTTAAATCTCCTCTTCTGATATTTTAACAGCATCATCTATTTTGAATTCTGCTATTTGAAGTGTAGGATTTACTTTTCCGTAAATCCTGTATGAATGTTCTTCATCCCATGAACTGTTTATATTGAACAAGCGTGATAAAAAGGCATGGCTATATAGTTCATAACTTCTTTCTTTTTTCAAAGCATCCCAATTGACCAAGTGTGTTATTCCGTCTGATATGTTGGTCCCTTTAACGGCGATTGTTCTTGTGTCGGGATTTACTAATAAACAAATGTAATCCGGCTTTCCCATTTCATAAAGAGTTTCTTTAAATATTCGTATTCGGTTTTTACGCCAATCCAATGAAATGGCAACAGATTTTATTTCATTCATTATCATTTTTCCTCGCTTTCTTCGTTTGGAACATTATGTTTTTCTTTTATTCCGAAAACGGCGTAGCCATCAAAAATATTCACACTCATACGTTTCCTGTGTTCCTCAACCGATAAGCCAAACTGCTCTTTCCAATCAGACGGAAAGACAGGAATCCTAGACGTTTTTTGTTTACCGTTCTCAAGTGTTTTTCTCTCAAAAACTTCGGTAGATGTCATATCAAAAACCATCAATTTTTTATTTTCTGTTATAATGAGCCGTCCCAAAAGTTTATATCTATAATTTTGATTCCAATCCATTAAATCAAAAAGTTTACCGAAAAATATACGACAAGTTACTCGTTTAGGCACGATATCTCCATGTTTATTGCTTCTATTCCAAGCAAAAGAGTCTTTGTCATTTTCATTACAGGGATGAATAATTAATTTGTGCTCTGTTGGGTTAATTAAAATTTGCACATAAGAAACATCGGGAAGTTTATTCAACGCTGCTTTATTTACATAAATCTTTCCTTGAGAAAAACTGATTGAGGGATCATAAATATGTGAAAAGAATTCTCTTCTAACAACCTGATATCCTGTATAATTAAATGTTCCCTGCATTATTTCGGCATTATTTTCTAAAATTTGATTATCCATTATTTACTTTATCCTCCATATCATTTATCAAACTTTCTATATTTCCTTGTAATGTGTGCTCATCAGTCACATTAAGACATTCAATATTACTGTAAACTTTACTGTTATCCTGTTGATTTGCATTTGCGGTGTTAATTTCCGAAAATGGTTGAAAAGTTAATTGGGTATAATACTCATCTCCAAAAGTTTCTGCCCAACTTTTTGGATATGCTCTTACATTCTTTTTTGTTGAACCAAAAGACTTTTTTAATTCATCTTTAGGTGTACAAGGAATCTTGTTATAGGGAATGAAAACTTCAGGTTCTGATAAATCAAAAATAATAACTCCGCCATTCTTTGTTTGATGATAGACACCATTAAATTTATATTTGCAACTATCCTTCCATTTGAACATGTTATATATTAAGGGTACAAAAGACGAACCGGCTATTTGACGTGACTGAAGTTTACCGGTTGTTTTCTTGCACCATTTCAAAGCATATTTGCTGTCTTTCTTGCACCCACGAACAGCTAATTCCTTATTTTGAGGATATACGAGGAGTTCAATATATTCATAATCTGGTATTTTTCTTATTGCATTAATTGAAAATACCAGTGATTTTTTCTCAAAAGTCAATGATAATTTTTGCTGAGAATCAATAAACTGAGAACGAACAATTTCATAACCTCTAAAATCAAATTCTCCATTTTTTGCCGTGTATGTATTTTGATCTGTTTTTTCTTCATCTTTTGTCAAAGCTAATTGAGAAGCTTTTATATAATCATCAACGGTAAAGCCCGTCCAGTTGGGATGAACAATTACATATCCTTTAAGCAGTCCCTCGGTGATTGACTGAAGTTCAGGTAAAAAAGACTTATTTGCATACTTACTGTTGTACTTTGCATTCTGCATCATATGCTGAACAGCAATAAAATCATCTCTCGAAATAATCGCTTCGTGATCATCTTTCCATAAGTATTTGTTCCTTTGGTTAACATTTCTTTTATGCTGATGAGTTAAAAAATCAGGCGTATATGTTTTTCTAGCCAAAACATCTCCGCAATGACGCTCGTTACAAAGTATTTGTCTTACAGAACTTGCCGACCATTTCTCTCTTTTGATTTTTGTTTTTCTACCTAATGATTGCAACTTTTCTGCGATCTGTTGACAGCTCCAACCATAAAGATAAAGAAAGAATATAAGCCGAACAGTTTTGGCTTCTTCTTCATTTATAACCAAATGCCCATTTTCATCTTGATCATAACCTAAGAGTTCAGGAGTTAATAAAATGCCTCTGCTGAACCTCATATCCAAAGAAATATTCATCGATTTACTTTTAATACTGCTTTCTTCCTGAGCCAAATAGGAAGAAAATGTTAATCTTGATTCGGCTTCAATATCAGCAGAATCAATAGCATCAGCTTCAAAATATATGCCTACAGGTGATGGTAATCTTCTTAAGTGACGTACATAATGAATACAATCTTCAATGTTTCTTGCAAAACGAGAAACGCTTTTTGTTATAATCAAATCAATTTTTCCCTTTTCACAATCGGAAATCATTCTCAAGAATGCATCTCTATGTTTCAAAGAAGTACCAGAAATGCCCTCATCAGCGTATATTTCAACCAGCTCCCAGTTTGGATGTTTGGATACTGAATCGGTATAATAATTCTTTTGATTTTCGTATGAAGATGTTTGCCGAGGATCACCTGTCGATACACGCACATACACTGCAACTCTCTTAGGCGATTCGTCATATATGATACTTTCTTTTTGAACAGCCGGAATAAGTTCCATTCTCTCGACATTGCTGCCCTTGTACCTTTCACGAATTTTATTCTTTTCTTCCTCTTTACTTAGACTGTTTTTCATATAAGTGCAATTGTCTCCTATTTTTTTAATAATTATCAAACAGAAATCACATCTCAACAATAGACCAAATGGAATGTTATTCCGTTTGGTCTATTGTATTACCTAAAAATACATTAAAATTGCTCAAATCAATTGGATATATTTACTGTTTTGATTATTATTCTTTGTTGAAAAACATTTAATTGCCACCACGAATACTTGGAGGTATTAGATGACAATAAACTATAATGTTTTAGGTAAAAGAATAAAGGAATATAGGAGGATGAAAGGCTACTCTCAAGCTAGGCTGGCTGAACTTTCTAAAGTATCTGTAAGTTACATAGCAAAAGTAGAGGTAGGGATTAGAAAGTTGAATTTAGAAGCAGCAGTGAATATTTGCGAAGCGTTTGGTATAACAATGAATCAATTGTTAGTTGGAAACGCACCCTCGACATCAAACGATTATTTGGAGGACTACACTTTTTTACTGTCAAACTGTAATCGATATGAAAAAAGGATTATCATTGATATTTCATATGCAACAAAAAACATATTACAAAACAACCGTGATTATTTAAAAACGGTCCATGCAGATGAAATATCCGCTGAATTTATAAAAAGTTTTGACAATGAGTAAAGGCTCCTTTTAACACAAATTTATACTATATGGGCATTAAATGTTTTTCCAATTTATCAATAGTGCTAAAAGGAACTTAGAGTGAAAAGAGG
>JBNMLR010000082.1:0-7291 GCA_050874945.1 Butyribacter sp.
AATTATGTATGCTTGCATACAATTATTTTTTCTGAAAATTATATGAGTGAAACGAACAGCGAGAAAATTTTATTTTCGAGCTGTAGCATTCATTTATATGTCAGCGTATTTTGCTGACTTAGTACTGTTACGAGTGACAGGCAGCGAGAGCGTGCCTGCGGTATTATTTATTATAAGCGTGCAAATTAAAATTATACAATGATAGTTTCACACACATTTAATATATAGTATCAAAAGGTGAAAATAAATGCTATATATCAGAACAAAAAATGTACGACCGTTTTGTTTTGTGTTATCATAAATATGTGTATGTTTTTGTTACACATTGGAGTTTTTTTATTGAAGATTGCTCGTTTATCAGTGGGGTGCAAGGGGATTAGGATGTTGCATTCACACGTTATGTGAACGGTAACAAAAGAATTGGAGGAATACTTAGCGTGAAAAATCCATATATGCAAGATTTTTCACACACAAGATTTGTGCCTGCGCACACTTGACACAAACTTGATATGCACAAAAAAGCGTGTGCAGAAATGAGGATTAATATGAAGAAAAAGAGCAAGATAAAGGTTGGAACACAGCTTATCATGACACTTGGATTTATGATGCTCATGGTGTTTATCGTGGGAGCGTGCGGCTATCTTATGAGAAACAATTCAGTTGAGATGGAGACAGAACTCTATGATAATTACGGAAAGACGCAGGGAGAAGCTGCGATGGGATTTGCAGAGTTTCAGGATGTCAAAGTGCAGCTTAGAAATGTGTTATATATGTATGTTGGTGATGATAAAAATATAGAAACATCAAAAAGTAATATCAGTGAAGCCAAAAATACCGTAAATGACTATATGGACGAGGTGAAAGGTGACCTCAAAGAGTCGGCTACAAAAACAATATATGAAAAGACAAAAACGAATATAGATGAGTATTTTTCAGATGTAGACAAGTGTCTTGAATATTTCGATGCAGGAAAAATTCAGGATGCAAGGAATTATCTTACGGATAACGGAGTAAAGAGTGCAGATAAGGCAGAGGAAAACATTAAAAAGCTTATAAATGAAATAGATAAATATGCACAGAAAAAGCAGGATTATGTCGCAGCACAGAATAAACAGGGTGATTATTTTGTTGCCTTTATAATGATTCTTGCACTTGCCAATGCGTTTGTTGCATTCTGGTTCATAATGAGAACTATACGCAATCCGCTTGTTGAACTTGCAAGTGTTGCAAAGAAAGTTTCGGCAGGTGAAGTAGATGTGGAGATAACGCCGTCTAAGATTGATAATGAGGTGGGTGCACTTGTTGACGGATTTAAGTCGATGGTCGACAATCTGAAAAATCAGGCTGATACTTTAAAACTCATATCAGATGGAGACATGACGGCATCATATAAGCCGAAATCAGAGAATGATATAGTCGGAAATGCCATAGTAAAACTTATTGATGATAACAATATGGCATTTTCAAGGATAAGAAATGCGGCAAACCAGATAACGACAGGCTCAGACCAGATAGCGGCAGCGAGCCAGACACTTGCACAGGGTTCGTCTGAACAGGCAAGTGCCATACAGGAAATTTCAGCTTCAATAACTGATATTGCAAACAAGACAAAGGATAATGCACAGAAAGCGGCAGAAGTAAATGATATTGTTGTCCATGCAAAAAGCGATGCAGACGAGGGTAACAGATGTATGCGTGAGATGATTCAGGCTATGAACGATATAAATGAATCATCAGAAAACATACAGAAGATTATCAAAGTAATAGATGATATTGCATTTAACACAAATATTCTTGCTTTAAATGCGACTGTTGAGGCTGCGAGAGCAGGAGAACAGGGCAAGGGTTTTGCGGTTGTAGCAGAGGAAGTAAGAAATCTTGCAGGCCGCTCAGCGGCGGCATCTAAACAGACTGCTGAAATGATAGAAGACTCTATAGCAAAAGTAAAACATGGTTCAGGACTTGTTGAAGATACGGCAAAAGCACTTGGTGTCATATCTGAAATGATAGACAAGATAAACGGACTTAGTGCAAATATATCAGACGCATCAAACGAGCAGGCATCAGCCACATCACAGATAGACGATGCACTTACACAGGTATCTCAGGTAGTACAGACAAATTCGGCTACAAGCGAGGAATGTGCATCTGCAAGTGAAGAATTGTCAGGTCAGGCAAGAGGACTTGAAACTACACTTTCAAGGTTTAAATTAAAAGATGGAAATGGTGGCTCAGGCTTTTCAATGGAAAATTCCGGATATGGTTATAGAAGCAGCAGTTCCATGATAAATTCTGTTATGCCTGATGCAGGTATTAAAGCTGTCAATAACGATTATAATACGGATATAAGGCTGGAAGACTCTTATGATACTAAATATTAAAAATTTTAATCTGGAGCAGATTGCAGATTCAGGTCAGTGTTTCAGTTATCCCAGCTTATGACCATCAGGTGACGGTGGCACAATCGGGGGAGAGATTTGAATTTTCATGTACTGAGGAAGAATATAAAAAAATATGGGAACATTATTTTGATATGAAACTTGATTATGGCAGGATAATCAATGCCATAGACGATGATGATACATTTTTAAAAGAAGCGGCTGCTTATGGAAGTGGTATCAGGATATTAAATCAGGAATTGTGGGAGATGATAATATCTTACATAATCTCACAGAATAATAATATTCCACGCATTAAAAAAGGCATAGAAGCAGTCTGCGACAGATACAAGGCAGTTGTATGCAAAGATGATGGTTTGCAGTTGGGTAAGGAAGATATAGACAAAAACATTCAAAATAATGTTAGTAAAAATATTAAAGATGCTGCAGAACAAAATAAAAAAACATTATGTGCCGATAAAAAGACAGATGATATAAAGCAGAATGAAAATGACAAAGTCATGGAAAATAAAAATGTGATATACGGATTTCCGCATCTTGCTGATATTGAGAAAAACGGTGGCAGGGAAAGTCTTAGTGAGCTTGGTCTTGGCTATCGTGATGAGTATATATGGCTTATGTGTCAGTATGAGTATGAAAATACGGACTTTTTTGAACAGTTGCGAAAGTGTGATTATGAGCAGAGTATGAAAATGCTTATGGAACATAAAGGAATAGGAAAGAAAGTTGCAAACTGCATAAGTCTTTTCGGACTTCATCACCTTGATGCGTGTCCTATAGATGTGTGGATGAAAAAGATAATAGACGAGGAGTATGGCGGAGTGAAGCCTGCGTGGATGAGTGACAGATATGCAGGAGTTTACCAGCAGTATGCGTTTTTCTACAAGAGAGACAGGAAATAGGCTGTTAATCAGGTTTAGTAAAAAAGAATATATATAAAGAAATAATAGCTGTTTTTGATAAAATTGTTATCGAACAATAGGCAGGATAGGGAAGAAAGAAAAGTGAATGATGACGAAAAATATATGAAAGAGGCTTTGAAGCAGGCAAAAAAAGCTGCACTTATAGAAGAAGTTCCAATCGGCTGTGTAATCGTACATGACGATAAGATAATTGCCAGAGGTTATAATAAACGAAACAAACTTCACAGCACTCTGGGTCATGCGGAGATTTCTGCAATCAAAAAAGCAAGTAAGGTTCTTGGAGACTGGCGGCTTGAGGAGTGTACGATGTATGTGACATTAGAGCCGTGTCCGATGTGTGCAGGAGCTATCGTGCAGGCGAGGATTCCCAAAGTAGTGATAGGGGCGATGAATCCAAAAGCAGGCTGTGCAGGCAGTATCTTAAATATGTTTCAGATAAAGGAATTTAATCATCAGGTGGACTCCGTCGATGGTGTTTTGCAGGAGGAGTGCCAGATGATGATGAAGAACTTTTTCAAGGAACTGCGGGAGAGAAAAAAGAAAAACAGTTGAAAGTTTTTGAATGAATTGCAAGAGAAAAGAAAGACAGTTGAAAGTTTTTTAGTAAATTGTATGAGAAAAATTCAAAGTGCGTTTGAGTCGGTTTGACATTAAAAAAATGCTCTGCTATAATATATCCGCTTAATTTTATGAAGTGAAAGCAAATAAATACTTAATTATAATATGATTTTTTGGTCAAATTTAACAAAAAATCAATATATGATGTAGGTGTTAGAAGTTTAAAATGCGATTGTGCCTGCATAAATGAACGCTTTAACCAAGCATCAAGAGTATAGAATCGAGGCAGAGAAATGAACAGTGAGAGTGAAGTATCAGACGATTTTCGCAAAAAATTACATTGCACAATGGCTTTTATAGGAGGTTACATCGGAGCATATGCACTTTTAAATAGGGCAGATGTATTTGGCAATGCACAGACAGCCAATCTTATCCATGTGGCTATGAGTATAGTCGGAACAAATTTCATGGACCTTTTCATAAGACTTGGCGGTGTGTTTCTCTATATGGCAGGCGTGACACTTGCCGTTATATGGCCGAAGATTACGAAGATAAGTGTTCACTATCTTGCTGTCGTAGTCGATGCACTTGCGTTTATAATGCTTGGATTTTTTCCTAAAGATATGGACATAATGGTATCACTTTATCCGATATTCTTTGCGGCGGCAGTCCAGTGGACTTCATTTTCGGGAGTTTACGGATATAACTGTTCAACGATATTTTCAACAAACAACCTCAAGCAGTTTACTATGGCAGGTGTTGAATATATTTGCAGCCATGACAAAAAGTTCAGCCATAAAGCGAAATTTTACGGGAGTGTTCTTATAACATACCATCTTGGAGTTGCCTGCGAGTTTTTTGCTAATCAGGCATTTGGTATAAAGTCTTCATGGCTTGGACTTGTGGCAGTTGCGATAGCATTTGTTATGGTAGCTGTCGAGCAGGGAATGTTGTCGGGAATATTTAGTATGATATTTGGAGTAAAGAGGACAGCATAAAAATGAACATATGACAAGGAGGAGAAGTATGAGAAGAAGAAAATATTTAGCACTGATGTTATCGGCTGTTTTGAGTGTCGGCACATTATCAAATGATATAAAATGTTTTGCGGCAGAGAGTAAAATTGAGACAAAAGATGAGACTTATTTAAAAAGTATATCCTTGCAAAATGTTGATGATTCCGTTGCGGCTTCTTCAGGGGCAGTAACGCAGGAACCCGATGATACAGGAAATTTAGAAGATGGAGATTTTCTGTATGAGATAAAGAATGGAAATTTATATTTAAAGAGTTACAGCGGACAGGATGAAGATGTTGTAGTACCGTCAAAAGTACAGGATTTTAATGTTAAAGGAGTGCTCGCAGATGCCTTTAAAAATAATGTTTCAATTAAAACAATAACATTTTCAGAGGGAATAGAAACTGTAAAGGATATAAACTTCTGTCCAAATCTTACAACAATAAATTTTCCTGCTTCATTTACGGATGGGATTGACGAGAATGGAAATCTAAATTCAGAAAGTTTTTCAATGTTTACGATACAGAACTGTGAAAGCGTTGAAAATATAAATGTCGCAGACGGGAATAATTATGTTCAGGTAAAAGATGGAGTTTTGTATTCAAAAGACATGAAATATCTGTTGTATTATCCTGCTGCAAAGACTGACAAAGATTATAATGTAGAAAACGGAACACAGATTTTGGCACATGGTTCATTTCAGTGTAATAAGTACATAGAAAAGATAGCATTGCCCGAAACGGTAACAGAAATCCAGAATTGTGCTTTTTGGCAGTGCAGTGTGCTTGAAAAATTAAACATTCCGAAGTTATGCAATAAGATAGGTGAATATCTTACATTTACCGGGGATAAAAATTTAAAAGAAATTACGGTGGATGAAGAAAATGACACCTATAGAGTTGTTGATGAGATGTTATGCAGTAACGATACGGTGTTGGTATATTTCAAAAAAAGCGAAAAAACTGATGTGCACATACCGTCAGGTATAAAAAACATAGGTGCATATGCTTTTGAAGATGCGGATAATATAAGTAATGTGTATATGCCTGAGAGTGTTGAGGTTCTTGGTGAACAGTCATTTAAATATAGCAATATTAAAGAAAATTTAAATCTGTATATTGTCGGAAAGCTGCCGCAGACTCAAAAGACATTTAGCGGTATTTCAAATGTAAATGTATATCAGGACATAAACAGCGATTATAAATGGAGTGAAGCCGATAAGAGTGTATTTGAAAATGCAAATGTGGATACGAAATTTAACTGGCTTGTTTTTGGAGATGCAGAAATGACAAAAAGTCCGTCAGCCGCAGTAACAACACCGCCTGCAAATGATATAAAACCGACAGTAAATCCGTCAGCCGATGCAACAAATAGTCCGTCGGGAGAAGCGACACCGCCGACAAATGAAGCAACACCGACAGAAAGTCCAACAGCCGATGCGACAAAAAGTCCGTCAGGAGAAGCAACACCGCCTGCAAATGATATAAAACCGACAGTAAATCCATCAGTTGATGCAACAGAGACACCTGACGATGCGGATGCAACAGAGGCTCCTGAAGAAACAGAGGAACCGCAGGAAACAGGAGAGCCGTCTGACAGTGATGAGGAGGTACCTGACGATGATACTGATGACGAGGAGTCACAGGCAGAGATAACATCATTAAATATGAAGCATACGATGATGATGGCGGACAGTCAGTGGTTACTGCAGTTTCAGCGAGCAAAAAGAATGTAGCCGTTTCGGTTACTTCGGCAGACAAAATCAAAATAACAGTACCTAAGAGTGCAGTTAAAGGTGAAAAAGTTAAAGTAACGGTAAAATGCGGACAGGCAGAAAAAATACTGTATGTGACGGTTGCCAATGGAGCGAAATCCGTCAAAGCATTAAAAAGTACCGTTACCACTAAAAAGGGAAAGAAATTAAAGACAACATTTATTGTAAAAGCGGAAAACAGTAAAAAGGCAATGACGGATGTACTTAAGATTTCATCTTCAAATAAAAATATTGTGAAGCCGATAAGTAAAAAGAAATCCGGCGAAAAATATATAGTCACGATACAGGCAGTTAAAAAAGGGACGGCAAAATTAAAGCTGACTATAGGAAAGAAAAGTGCACAGGTTAAGATAAAAGTAAAATAACTGAGTAGCGATATGCGTAAATCCGAGTTAAATTTAAGGATTTACGCATATTTTTCCGTTGATATGAGGTATAAGTTGTGGATATATTATTTGATAAAGAATATTACTAAGATGGCTGGGCTGTTTTAAGTTATACCAAATCGTAGATAAAGTGTGAAAAAAATAATCAAATTAGAGCTGAAGTATGAAAAAAATAATCAAACAGGAGATGGGAAATATCTTTTTGACATAAAGCTATTAAGATAAAGTCTTAGAA
>JBNMLR010000083.1:0-7280 GCA_050874945.1 Butyribacter sp.
ACAGCACAAAAAGAGGTTGACCAGTTAATGGATGAGATAGACCGTATCTCAAGCACGACTGAGTTTAACGGAAGAAGTCTTTTTGACGGTTCAGCGTCAAGAACTATGTCAAGTACTGTTGACGGAGTAAAGGCAGTATCGGTGTCTATGGAGACAACGGCGGGAACATACAGCCTGTCGATTGTCAGTAATGCTACGGCTGCATCAGTTTCAGGTATTTGGAATAAGATCACTACGCCGGCAACTGAAGATACTTCTTTATCAATAAATGGTGAGACGATAAATATAATGAAAGATGAGTCAAGAGAACAGATAGAAAAAGATATTATTGCTACTTGTCAGAAGATGAACTTAAGTTACAATACATCAGGAAGAATTACATCAAATGCTTATGGAGACGATTATTATGTTGAAATTAAGTATGCGGACGGCACGAAGCAGAAAAACTTCGGAACAAATGCAGAAGTAACACTTAATAGTGCTGCAACAGGTCAGCTAGGATTTACGGACAATGCAAGATACACGGCAAAAGGAAATCTTTTGGATATAATTGATGAAGACGGTGTGGAAATGAAAGTGGAACTTCCATCAGGTGATAAAGCATTAGCAAACAATAAGACTGTAAGAATGAAAGTTTACGATGCAGGATACATGACGCTTCAGATTGGAGCAAATGAGCATCAGACACTTGATATGGATCTTCCTACTGTATCATGTGATGCGCTTAAACTCAGGGATCAGAATGGAAAGGATATGTTAAATGTCTGCACCAATTATGGTGCTTCAACTGGAATAGCACTTGCAGATGCAGCAATCACACAGATATCAACGGCACGTGCGCAGCTTGGTGCATACCAGAACCGTCTTGAAACTACTGTTTCAAGTTTAAATGTATTTGGAGAGAACATGACAGAATCAATGTCAAGAATTATTGATACAGATATGGCAAGTGAGATGACGGAATATACCCAGCTTACCGTATTGCAGCAGGCAGCAACATCAATGCTCTCACAGGCAAACAACAGACCACAGACGATAATGAGTCTTCTTCAGGGTATGTAGGAAGTGAGGAAAGTAAAAATTGACAAGTGAAGAAAAAAGACAATTTACTGCACGCATATCACAGGCAAACAAAAGCGAACTTGTAGTCATACTTTTTGAAATGTTTGATTATTGTATAGAACAGGCAGAGGACGGCTTTAAGACTGAAGATTTACAGAAAGCGGACAGTTACCTAAAAAATGCAAAAGGCTGTGTCAGTGAATTAAGAGGAAGTCTTGATATGAAATATGAGATTTCGCATAATCTATACAGCATATATACATATGTGAGCAGACAGCTTACAGTTTCGATTGTTAAAAGAAAACCTGTAAATATGGACAGTGTAAAAGCAAACATGGAAAAACTTCGCAAGTCATTTGAAGAAGTAGCAAAACAGGATACCTCAGGTTCAGTAGTTCAGAACTCCCAAAAAGTATATGCCGGACTCACTTACGGAAAAGGAACGCTCAATGAAGTGTTTATGGATAATGAGGCGGCAAGAGGATTTAAGGCTTAAGGGGATTTGGACAATTGGGTGACGGACGCAGGTCTTTATATATATTTTAAGCTCAGACACGCTTTCGCTCGGATAACATCGTAGCAGCACATAAATGAGCATAGTACGCTCATTAAGTGCTGACGATGTTATAACGGTCTTCGCTGCAAAATGTATATTAAAGACCTGCTGTGCGTTGGGGACGATTAGGTATAGAGCAATGATGGATATTTATTGTATATAGAAAAATATATTATAAGAAGTAAAAAGAGTGGGGGTAGCAGGGAAATATATGAGAAAGAATATTGTGCATTGGGGACGATTGTATATAAAGTAATGAGTGATATTTATTGCATATAGAGAAATATATTATAAGAAATAAAAAGAGGGTTTAGGTAGGAAAATATATAAGAAAGAATATTGTGCGTTGGAAGTGATTAATAGAGCAATG
Source organism: Butyribacter sp. (assembly GCA_050874945.1). GTDB lineage: Bacteria > Bacillota > Clostridia > Lachnospirales > Lachnospiraceae > Butyribacter. Next base: position 1,989 of record JBNMLR010000083.1, read on the forward strand.
ATGAATATATATATTTAGAAGTGTAACATAAGAAATAAAAACATTATTTTAGTTTTCAAAATTTTTTATTATTTTGAAAAACAGCAGGAACAGGGGATATGATTTTCAATGAAGGGCGTTGAATGGCAGTCAGTACTTAATGAGCGTTTTGTGCTCATTTATGTACTGCTACTGACATTCTCCGAGGCGAGAGCCGTCCCTGAATGAAAAATATATCCACTGTTCCTGCGTACGTTATTAGTGAAGGAAAATATATAAAGTCCTGCGTCCGTTATTAATCTGTTAAATTCGCCTTTATTTCCTCAGCAATTTTCTCTCCGTCAGCACATTCTCCCTGTGCCCATTTGATGTCGATGTTGTCATTGTTCATTCTTGGTATGAGGTGCACATGGAGGTGGAATACTGTCTGTCCTGCTGCCTCCCCGTTAGTCTGAAGTACATTTAATCCGTCATAATCATAAGTTCCTTTAATGGCTTTTCCGCATTTTTTGGCGATTGCAAATATTTTCTCGCCGTATTCGTCAGGCAGTTCAAAAAGATTTGCTGCGTGTGTTTTAGGTAAGATGATGGCGTGTCCCTTTGCGGCTGGTGCGGCGTCAAGAATTACCTTGAAATTATCATCTTCGTAGATTGAGTTTGTAGGTATCTGACCATTCGCAAGTTTACAAAAAATACAGTTGTCGTCAATATGTTTGTTCATAAGAAATCCCCTTTCTAATTTAAAAATTAAATATCCTGTCAAATGACTTAAGAATATTGAAATTGCCTTTTGCCGTTACGGAACCTGTCATAAATGCCTCCTGGAGCGTTATCTCTCCGGAGATTATTCTGTCTAAAACAATATGATTTGTTTTAAGCGTGGCTGTCGCATCCGGCTTTTCTCCATAGTAGCAGTTTAATTTTGAATTGTCCATATCAAGCACCAAAATCTGATTTTGGTCTGATATGTTTAATGCAAAAGAGATTGCAGTATCGGGAATAGGATTAAAATGTGTTCTAAATGCATGAATATATTTGTCATCATCCCCGTTTTTATTCAATATGCTTGCAAACAATGATGCAGTATCAAGTTCCGAACCGGCATCTGACATGGAAGTGTCGGTGCTGTTAAACAGGCTGTCTGCTTTAAAATTACTGTTTTTACTAAGCGTGTTGTCTGTATTAAAATTACTGTTTTTGCTAAACAGTCTGTCCGCTTTAAAATTACTGTTTTTATTAAGTACACTGTCAGTGTTAAACAGACTGTTGCCGTTAAAAGTTTCATTTGAATTAAGAGTATTGTTTACAATGTTTGTCCGGGACTGTTCAGATGATGCCGCCTGTTCGTCTGTATCATCATCCATAAGATTTTTGAAAAGCTGTGTGAGTTCTTCAATATCCTCTTTCTGTTTTTTTACATAATTATCATCTGATACATACATTGAGAGTTCTTCACTTTCCTGTGGTGTGAGCGTCATAGGTTTGACAGCCTGTGAAGTCTCTACAACGGCATTGCTGCTCGATGGAAAAGTTACCATTTTTTTTGTGAATGTACGGTAAAAGTTCTCAGCTTTTTTCTCTATCAACATTCCATAGTCGTTGTTGGTTTCAAAATCAACTGAACTGCTTACATATGCACATATTCCGTCGCAAGGAGTGCCGCCGAGTATCTCCCATGCTTTGGTGAGGGTCTGAGAAGCTTCTTTTTCACCGTAAGTTGTAGAAAGTACAACAGGCATCATGTAGAGTCTGCGTATTGCATCTTTGTCGCCGTAGAGCCAGCAGGCATCAAGAAACTGCTGTAAAAGACCTCCGATGCCAAACCATTCGACAGAGGCGGTGATTATAACTGCGTCTGCTTCTTTTAAGGTTTTTGGAAGTACGGAGATACCGCGCTTATCTTCATAGAGATTGTAGCGTTTGACATTTACATTCAGTTCATCAAATACGGTTGTAAGTTTATCCATAACATATATTGACGGGTCATCGATAAGACCTCGTCCGCCATAATAAACATTTATTGTAGTCATATGTTTCCTCATTTCTTTTATGATGTACTCTCGAAATTCCAGGTTCTGAAGATTTCGAGAGTATATTATGTTTATAATAAATCTGCTTAACTTAATTTTTTATGCTTTATGTGAATAGAATATAAAACAAATGCGATTAAAAAGCCGGATACTATTCCGCCGATATGTGCGGCATTATCAACGCCCTGACTTGTGAAGCCGCCATAAAGACTTAAAAATGCCACAAAAATAATCTTCATAAGGTCGAGACTGTGTGCGTGAAAGTAATTTATCAGTATGACGGCTATCATTCCACCGGTCATGCCAAAGATTGCACCTGATGCTCCGACTGACTGCACATAGTCGTTATTTGACATATTATAAAGCATAGATGTTAAGCCTGCAATAATACCTGATGAAAAATAAACAATAATATAATTTATTTTGCCGACTGCAAGTTCAAAATAACTTCCGATAACTAAAAGCACTATCATATTGTTATATAGATGGTCAATACCTGCGTGCACGAACATTGATGTGAAAATACGGTAATATTCTTTTTTGTTGAAAAAAAGATCCCAGCCGAGTGCAAATTTATCGGATATGTCTTCCGAACCCGGAGTGGAGATTATTGACATGATTATAAATACGATGATATTTATTGCAACAATTCCTAAATTTACGGGGGCAAGTTTTACATTTACTTCTTTGTCAAGTATGGAAGATGATTCATTGTCAGAAGCGGAAACATCTGACGGCTGTGTGGCAAGCATATTTTCAATGGGTTCCCTTAAAGTGAGAAATTCATCACAAGCCGTTTCAAATATCATAAGTCGTTTTTGAGACGGGATTATGCGCCAGCAGCTTACATTATCAGTTAAAAGTCGTTTGATGCAGGTATCATCTTCACTTATCAGAAGATACAAAAAACGGTATCTAAGACTGTTATTATTTGTGACAAAAGTTCGTATCTGTCTTGAAATATTTTCAAATTGTTCCCTTGAATATAAAGTCCCCGTTGTCTCATCGATGGTCACGATGGCAAGGGTTTCATCATCACTGATTTTTATGTTGAGAAATATTCCGGGAGTATTTAATGTTACCGGTTTAGAATCATTTTGAACATAAATGCTGTTCAACAAATCTGTCATAAAAAACCTCGCTTTTAAATTTAATTTTAAATTATCAGGAAAGCAGCAGAGCGGATTGTGAATATCCGCCTGACTTTTAAAGTTAGTATAGCACAAAAACGCTGACTTTTAAACTTTTGTCGAAAATCTATACTAAATGACGCATGATTGGGGGTAGAAAAGGGGCGGACAAGGTCGTACTATATATTCGGTACCAAAAAAGAATAAAAGACTGGAGGGAAGAACATGAAGTTTTTTCTGGAGCATTATGATGGTGTGCTTTTGATGCTTGGGGCAGGTGGTATCACAATTTTAGTCAAGACCATAGTGGCGTGTATATATACTGAACTTTTGCATCAGGTACATCATATTTCTACAACTAAGAATAAATGGATGAAAAACATGATTTCTAAATATGAGACTACATATAAGATGAATCTTAAGATAAATGATACAAAGAGTTTTGTTTTTATGCAGATAAAGGATGTAAAATATCTCGGGATAAACCTGTATAATCTGAAAAATACCGGAATATATGGTGCGGCAGTAACAACGGTAATCTATGTATTTTATATGATAGGGGGATATTATGAGAGAGCGTCAGTACAGTGGTATATAAAAATGTCGATTGCGGCAGTAACGGTACTTCTTGCGATTTTTATATCCGAACTTTTCTTGCAGTTAAAAAGAAAGGACAGGCTGTTAAGACAGGAATTGTATGATCATATTGAAAATAATATGAAACCTCATCTTTTAAAAAGCATGGTTCAGGCTCAAAAATCTGCTGATGAAAAGAAAAAACAGGACAATGCAGAAGCCGCGGTGGCAAATGAGAACAATTCTTTACAGAGTGTTGATGCAGGGCATATGGGTGATAAAAATAAATTACAACAGAAAACTGATTTCACGGAAAAGAATTTTACGGAAACTGTTTTCGACAATGAAGAAATTGAATTGTTTGAGGAAGTTATGGAGGGAATATATGGAGAAGAAATATAGTATTTCAGATGCGTCAAGGCAGGTTGAAGTTGAAAACCATGTTCTAAGATACTGGGAGGAGGAACTTGGATTAAACATACATAGAAACTCAAAAGGTCACAGATTTTATACGGACAGGGACATAAAGATACTCCGTGATGTTAAAGATTTAAAAGAACAGGGTTTTTTGCTCAAATCAATCAAACTTATCATACATGATATTGATAATGTAAGAAAAATGAACCCAAATGAGCAATATAAATTGCGTGAGGAGTTAAATCAGAAAATACAGGACGAGGAGGAAAACAATTCCAATAAAGCAAAGAATGTAAACGGTTTTATGATTTCCAGAAGTCAGTCTGTGCCGGCGGACAATGTTGTGCAGTTGGAAAATAAAAATATGACAGGAAGTACCGGACAGGTGCTCAATATTCAGAAAAGCGAACTCGGACATACGGCTTTTAAACAGGGAGAGCCAAGAAGTGTTGCAGTTCCCTCAGAGGAAAAAATAAAAAGGTTTGAGCTGATGCTAAGAAAAATGGTTGCGAATGTCGTGGAGGAGGGGCAGAAAGAGTCGGAGCAGAGAATATCGGACAATGTATCAACAAAACTTATGAAAGAGATAAATTATATAATGATGCAGAAAGACGAGATGGCGGCAAAACAGACAAAACTGCTTGAGGAGATACTTCAAAAAATTCAGCCGCAGAATTTGGAGGAGGTAGCAGCGACAAGCCAGATAAAGCAGATTAAGACAAAGGAGAAGAAAAAAGAAGATAAAAAGGAAAAGGTTAAGGAAAAAGGTAAAAGTAAGAGGGGACTTAGGATTTTTGGGTAGCAAAAGTTTCTTACCATTTACCCACAAAACTGTCAAAATCCGCTGATTTATGCATTTAAAACAAAATTTTTGCTCTTGACATACCACCACGCAATCTAGTATCATGTTGAAAGGTAAAGACTGAGAAAAAGAGGAGTACACATCGTAGTCCGTCAGAGAGAACGGTTCGCTGGCTGAAAGACCGTTCAGGCACGAAAATGTGGAAGGTAGCTTTGGAGTTGTGGATATGAAAGCCGTTTTTTGGACAGGCTGTGGATATGATTGTGTGGGACAGTGATGCACGATATATGAAAAAAGACAGCGGTTTAAAGTCAGGGAAAAACGGTAATTAGTTTTCAACGGGTCATTCCGTTAAAGA
>JBNMLR010000084.1:0-7250 GCA_050874945.1 Butyribacter sp.
AAACAGGAGAAGCCGTATATATAATTCCGTTAATGGCATTTACAAGCACGCCATCGAGGAATTATATATACGGCTTCTCCGTCCGTTAGCCATTAATCAGACAAATTACTTAAAAATCTTCTTAAGATTAGCAATCTCTTTGGCTGCTGCTTTTCTATTAAGGTCAGCGTATGAGAACAGAACATAGCCGCTGACTTTTTTTGTGCTTCTTCCATATAAAACTTCACGCTTTAAGATGGTGTTGCTTTTTGACCAGCCTATGTCGTACACGGCTTTTGCCTGTGCTTTTGAAAGTCCTGCTCTGTATCCGGCAAGACCGATATAGAGTTTTACATTTTTATTTCTTTTCAGATTTGCCCAGCGTTTGCAAGTCGCTTTGTAAGGGCATACAGTGTGTGTGAATGTCCAGTATATCTGAGGACAGATATAGTCGATATAGCCGGTTGATGACATCCATTTTTTGACATCACAGTAATAACTGTTGTTCAGATAGAGATTATCAAGGTTTCCGGCAGGGCTTACACCAAAGACAGCTTTTTTTCTTGTTGTTTTTACTGTTTTGTAAACTTTTTTGATAAGCAGGTCTACATTCTGTCTTCTCCAATTTACGATGCCGTAATATTTTTTGCCGCTTTTCTTTTTTTCTCTGACATAGGCATTGTATTCAGTTCTGTCAAAGTTTTTCTTGTACGCAGTTCCGAGATTTGGATAGAAATAATCATCAAAATGTATTCCGTCTACATTATAATTTTTTACTATCTCTTTTACTCCGTTGTTGATGAGGTTACGCACATCAGGTTTTGCGGGGTTGTAATAGAGTCCGCCGTTGTATTTTAATACATTTCTTCTCTTTGCCTTTGAAGACGATTTCGCCCATTTATATGCATATGAGCTTTTAGGAAGTGTATTTATGTTTGTTGTCGATGAAGATATTCTGTAAGGATTGAGCCATGCATGGACTGAAAGTCCCATTCCGTGAGCTTTATTGACCATTATCTTTAACGGGTCAAATCCAGGATTTTTTCCGGCAGTTCCTGATGCATATACTGACCACGGAAAATATTTAGATGGGTACATGGCATCTGAAAACATTCGTGCGTGGACAAATACAGTGTTATAACCGTCTGATTTACATTTTTTGAAAACTTTTGTTATGTAGTTTGTGAAACTTTTCTGTGTGTACCCCTTGCTGCTATAACTTAAGAATGACACCCACACACCGCGAAGTTCTTTAGATGTGACGGAACTTCCGCTGGAGACAGCACTTCCCGAAGTAGTAGTGGTTGCCGCTTTCACGGAATTTACCTGTGTGTTATTCTGTGATGATGCATAGCCGTCATTTTGCTGTCCTGTTATACATACGATAATTGCACAACAGAGAAAAAGGGCAAGAGCCATAAAAAACGGCTGGCGGCCTGAGTTGTGTTTGTTAGTGTTTGTTGTTTTCATATTTATCCCCATTTCTGCACACTTTTTAATATCATATTTGTGTCAGGTGTGCACAGACACAAAATTTGTTTTAATGTATATGAAAATGCCCGCCACTGAAAAACAGGGACAGGCACTTCATTTGTATGCATATATCTTATAATGTTGTGGTCAAAAGGCATTTTGCCCCCAACTGATGCCACGGACTGCAGCATTGCTATCTGCCTTTGACCTTTGCATCATTTTATTTGTTTTCATCCTGATATTTGAGTGCAGCACCAACAAATCCCTTGAATAAAGGATGTGGTCTGTTTGGTCTTGATTTGAATTCAGGGTGAGCCTGTGTTGCGATAAACCACGGATGAGTAGGTATCTCACACATCTCAACGATTCTTCCGTCAGGAGAAAGTCCTGAGAGGAGAAGTCCTGCTTTTTCTAAATCTTCACGGTAGTAATTGTTTACTTCGTAGCGGTGTCTGTGTCTCTCGTGGATAGTCTCCTCGCCGTAAAGTTCATAGGCTTTTGAACTCTTATCAAGTACACATGGGTAAGAACCGAGTCTTAATGTACCGCCTATGTCCTCGATACCGTCCTGTTCAGGCATAAGATGGATAACAGGGTGTGTAGTCTGAGGGTCAAGCTCGATGCTGTGTGCATCGTGGAAACCTACAACGTGTCTTGCAAATTCAACTATTGCAAGCTGCATTCCGAGACAAAGACCGAGAAATGGAATGTTGTTTTCTCTTGCATACTTGATGGCAACTATCTTGCCGTCTATTCCTCTGTCACCAAATCCACCCGGAACTAAAATTCCGCTGACATCGCCGAGAAGTTCTGAAGCATTGTCTTCATTTAATTCCTCAGAAGGAATCCATTTGATGTTGACATTGCTCTTATGTGCAAGTCCGCCGTGTTTTAAGGATTCAACAACACTGATATAAGCATCATGAAGTGATGTATATTTGCCGACAAGTGCGACTGTAACATCTTTATCAAGATTTTTAAGTGTGTCGACCATATTCTGCCACTCAGTTATGTCAGGTTCTGGGCAGTCAAGACCGAGTTTTTCACAAACTACATCTGCAAGGTGTTCTTTTTCCATTGCGAGAGGAGCTTCGTAGAGTGTCTCAACATCAAGGTTCTGTAAAACGCTCTTTGTAGGAACATTACAGAAAAGTGCGATTTTATCCTTAAGTCCCTCTTCAAGAGGAAGTTCCGTACGGCATACGATAACATCAGGCTGGATACCCATTCCCTGAAGTTCTTTAACACTTGCCTGTGTAGGTTTTGTTTTCATCTCGCCTGAAGCCTTAAGATAAGGAATAAGTGTTACATGGATAAGGATAGCATTGTCATGTCCTATATCATGCTGGAACTGACGGATAGACTCAAGGAAAGGCTGGCTTTCAATATCACCTACCGTACCACCTACTTCGATGATGGCTATCTGTGTATCTTTGCAGCCATCATTGCGGTAAAAACGGCTCTTTATCTCATTTGTGATATGAGGGATTACCTGAACCGTACCTCCGCCATAATCACCACGGCGTTCTTTGTTAAGAACTGACCAGTAAACCTTACCGGTTGTCACATTTGACTGTTTTGTAAGACTTTCGTCGATGAAACGCTCGTAATGTCCGAGGTCAAGATCTGTCTCAGCTCCATCATCTGTTACGAAAACCTCACCATGCTGTACCGGATTCATAGTACCCGGGTCAATATTGATATATGGATCGAACTTCTGCATTGTCACACTGTATCCGCGCATTTTGAGCAATCTTCCCAAAGATGCTGCAGTGATACCTTTTCCAAGACCGGAAACAACGCCACCAGTTACAAATACATATTTGACTGCCATTAAAATATCCTCCTTGTATTTTATTACTTTTAGTATGTCCAAAAATGTTATCAGGTTGTTATCGACTCTAGTGTACTGTATCATTGATATTTAGCCAAATAACTTTCGTTTTCTCCATTTGTCAATAACAAATATCTTCTATTATAACTCATAAAGTATATATTGTTCAATTAGTATTTATGACAGTATTTAAGTTTTTTTTTGTATAAAATACACAAAAATGTATGCGGTTTATATTTTGTAAAGATTATTTCACATTTTATTCAGATTGTAGGTTATTGATTTATACGGCAAGTAGCTTTATAATAATACGGATAGAACGATAATGCAGAAAATGACTGTTGACCGTATATATGGGGAAAACATCAGAGGATAAAATATTACTGTTCGTATTTATGATGCGGACGGTAAGGATAAATTTGCAAAATATCGTAATAATAAAACGGGGAGGTCTTGCAGATGGAAAATAATAATAATCAGGATCCGAAAAAAAATCAAAATAGAAGAAGCATAATAGTTTGTCTGGTTGTGGCATTAGTTATATTTCTCATGTTCTCATTTATGAACAGTCAGGTTGAGAAAGCTTCAAATAAGGAGATAACTTACGACCAGTTTTTGCAGATGCTTGATAACGGTCAGGTGTCAAAGGTAGTTATAACATCAGATGAGATTAAGATAACACCGGCACAGCAGGCAAATAATATTTATAAAGTAACATATTACACAGGCGTTATATCAATGGATTATAATCTTATAACAAGACTTGAAAAGGCGAATGTTGAGTTCTCAAAGAAAGTTTCGTCGGGTTCTTCAAGTCTTATGTATATGCTTATAACAACATTGTTACCTATATTATTGCTCTGGGGCGGACTGTTTTTCGTATTCCGCATGATGTCAAAAAATTCAGGCGGCATGATGGGAGTCGGAAAGAGCACGGCAAAGATGTATGTGCAAAAGGCAACAGGTGTTACGCTTAAGGATGTTGCAGGACAGGAGGAGGCTATGGAGTCTCTTAACGAACTTGTTGATTTTCTTAACAATCCGGGAAAATATACTGAGATAGGTGCAAAACTTCCTAAGGGTGCACTTCTTGTAGGACCTCCGGGAACAGGTAAGACACTTCTCGCGAAGGCGGTTGCAGGTGAGGCAGGAGTTCCGTTTTTCTCACTTTCAGGTTCAGATTTTGTTGAAATGTTTGTCGGTGTAGGTGCATCGAGAGTAAGAGACTTGTTTAAGCAGGCACAGTCTATGGCACCGTGTATCATTTTCGTCGACGAGATAGATGCGATAGGTAAGAGCAGGGACAGCCAGTACGGTGGTGGAAATGATGAGAGAGAGCAGACACTCAACCAGCTTCTTTCAGAGATGGATGGTTTTGATTCGTCAAAAGGTCTTGTAATACTCGGTGCTACAAACAGACCTGAGGTACTTGACAAGGCACTTCTTCGTCCCGGCCGATTTGACAGGAGGATAATAGTTGAAAAGCCTGACCTTAAGGGTCGTGTCGATATTCTTAAGGTACACGCAAAAGATGTACTTATGGACGATTCGGTAGATTTTGATGCGATCGCACTTGCAACAAGCGGTGCCGTAGGTTCAGACCTTGCCAATATGATAAATGAGGGTGCGATAATGGCAGTCCGTGCAGGAAGAAAAGCCGTAAGCCAGGCAGACCTTTTTGAGGCTGTCGAGGTTGTCATCGCAGGTAAGGAAAAGAAAGACAGAATATTGGGAAAAGAAGAAAAGAGAATAGTTGCTTACCACGAGGTAGGTCATGCTCTTGTAACGGCATTGCAGAAAAATGCCGAGCCGGTACAAAAGATTACTATTGTTCCAAGAACAATGGGTTCTCTTGGCTATGTAATGCAGGTGCCTGAGGAAGAAAAGTATCTTATGAGCAAAGAGGAGATACTGACAAGGATAGTTACTCTTTTCGGTGGCCGTGCTGCCGAGCAGGTGGTATTTAATTCAATCACGACAGGTGCTTCAAATGATATTGAGAAAGCTACTTCACTTGCGAGAGCGATGGTTACCCAGTATGGAATGACGGACAAGTTTGGAATGATAGGACTTGAATCGGTTCAGAATAAATATCTTGACGGAAGAACCGTATTGAACTGTGGTGATGCGACAGAAGCAGAGATAGACCAGGAAGTCATGCGTATTCTTAAAGAGTGCTACGCAAAGGCTGAGGAACTTTTAAGAGGTGACAGGGACGCACTTGACAAACTTGCAGAATTTCTTATCGAGCATGAGACTATCACAGGTAAGGAATTTATGAAGATATTCCGCAAAGTAAAAGGAATAGAGGAGCCTGAGGGTGACCTTTATGATGCCATAGTCATCGATGTTGACGGAACATTGCTCGATTCAGACAAGCAGATAAGCGAAAAGACAGTTGAAACGATAGTCGATGCTCAAAAGAGAGGTAAGAAGATTGCGATAGCATCGGGACGCTCGATAGCAGGTATCAGAAAGAATGCGTCAAAGATACAGCTTGAGAAGTTTGGCGGCTTTGTTATCGCTTACAACGGAACAACTGTAGTAAACTGTAAGACAGGTGAGTGCATCTATAATCAGATGGTTCCGGGTGAGATATTAGAACCGGTATATAAAGAAGCAATTAAGGCAGGAGTTTCAATAGCAGTTTACAATGATGCCGCAAAAGAACTTATCGCCGCAAACGGTGTGACTAGATATATAGAAGCTGATGCAACGGCTTGTGATGTTGCCGTCAGGGAGACAGACGATTTTGTCAAAGCCGTAAACTTTGGATTTAACAAGATAATGCTCAGCGGTGAGCCTGACAGCATGAAGAATGTTGAGAAACATATGAGAGAGATGTTTGGTGATAAGGTCAATGTATTCCGCTCAGACCCTCATTTTGTTGAGATACTTCCAAAATATGTTGACAAGGGAGTTGCCGTTGAGAAACTTATGCGTTATCTTGACATAAGCAGAGAAAAAGTTATCTGTGTCGGTGACAGCATAAATGATATGCCAATGCTCAGATATGCCGGAATGGGTGTTGCGATGGGCAATGCACAGGACAAGGTAAAACAGGCGGCAGACTATGTAACACTCTCACACAATGAGGACGGTGTTGCAAATGTTATAAATAAATTTATGACACCTGCTTCAGAGAAGAAAGAAAATGAAGAAGCTGCACAGGACAGTGCAGATAAGAAAGCGGTAAATATGGAGGCTCAAAATGCAGAAGCAGAGAATGAAAAGACGGAAAGTGTAGAAGTTCAAAGTAAAGAAGCAGAGGGCAGAGAGCTGGAAAACAAAGCAGTTACATTGTCAAAGGAAAATGCAGAAGACATTGACGAAGAAAAATTTTAATAAATTGTCGCTATTAAATTAGGTATTTGTGAAACTATCCTAAGTATATGAATATTGTGCAAGTATAACAAATAGTATAGGTAAAAAAGGGAGGGGCAGGTGGTTTAAAAAAGTGTTTGACATAAAAGAAGAATTAAAGAAACTGCCTGCAAAGCCCGGTGTTTATCTGATGCACGACAAGAGTGATGCTATCATATATGTAGGAAAGGCGATAAGCCTTAAAAACAGGGTGAGACAGTATTTTCAGGCGGGCAGGCGGGTATCTCCAAAGATTGAGAGGATGATTTCTCAGATAGACCATTTTGAGTATATAATCACGGACTCTGAGGTAGAAGCTCTCGTTCTTGAGAACAACCTTATAAAAGAGCACGAGCCGAAATACAACACGATGCTCAAGGATGACAAGACTTACCCTTATATAAAGGCAACGGTTTATGAGGATTTTCCGAGACTTATTTATTCAAGACAGCAGAAAAAAGATAAGTGCAAATATTTCGGACCGTTTACGAATGTGACGGCGGCGAGGGACACGCTTGAATTTGCACACAGGATATACAAGATAAGAACCTGCCGCAGGGTTCTTCCGAGAGATATAGGAAAAGAAAGACCTTGCCTTAAT
>JBNMLR010000085.1:0-7250 GCA_050874945.1 Butyribacter sp.
CATTCATTTAGATTACTAAGTGCTGACGGTGACAGAGTGCACTGCTAATACTATTTGTTATAGCTACACAATCAATCTCATGTTATGATAGTTTCGCAATTACCTAAATTTGTGTAATAAAATATTTCTTTGTGAGCAAAATAGTGATTTTGCTTTTTTATTTTACATTAAAATAACTTTAGATACAATAATATTGCATCATCTATCTATAAGAATAACAGAAATACTTTAAATAAAGTATAAATATTTTATGAAACTTCTTGAATGTGTTAAAAATATATATGACTTTATGCTACAATATCATTATGGCAAAAAAATTGCATGAATAATATAGAAAGGGACGGGTATAAAAATTGGAAGATAATAATAGGGAGTTAAGGAAAAAGATATGCGTTCATCTGGCGGTGTGCTTGGCGTTGCTGCTCGTTGTAATATTTGCGGTACCGCCGTTGTTTCGGTTGTTTTTGCCGCTGATAGTGGCATGGTTTATAGCAATGCTTGCAAATCCGCTTGTGAGGTTTCTTGAAAACAGGATAAAGATAATGAGAAAACATGGAACCGTTATAGTCATTGTGCTTGTTCTTGCACTGATATGTGCGGCTATATATGGTGTGATTTCGTTTATTATTGTCCAGACGAGCCTGCTTATAGATGACCTGCCAGGTGTATATGAGTCGGTAGTAGACAATCTCCAGCAGGCGATGAGCAGTCTTCACGAAAAGATAAACATAATCCCGGCAGATGTGCAGAGTGTGTTAGGAAAGAAAAATGTGCAGCTCAACGAGTATATACTTACTGCGTTAAAATCACTTAAGACAAGCCCTGTATCGACAGTTGGAAACTTTGCAAGTTCGCTCATTGACTTCTTTGTATTGCTGATACTTACGCTTATGATGACATATTTCTTTGTGGCAGACCACGACAAGATAAAAGAGGCGGTTGCGGCTCATATGCCGGGGTCAGTAAAAAGAGGGTGGCAGATGATAAAGGACATTATCGTAAAGGCTATCGGTGGGTATCTTAAAGCCTGCTTTCAGATAATGATAGTTATATTTGTGATTTTGTTTATAATATTCTGGTTTATGGGTCAGAAATATGCGGCACTTATCGCACTTATCACGGCATTTCTCGATTTCCTGCCTTTCTTGGGAACGGGAATAATCCTGACACCGTGGGCAATCTATGAGATAATAACAGGCGATTATAAAGCGGCGGTAATACTTGTGGCAGCGTACTTTATATCTCTGTTCGTGCATAGAATACTCGAACCTAAACTTATAGGTGACAGTGTGGGCATGAGTCCGTTTTTGACGCTTATATCAATGTTTATTTTTTACAGGATAATGGGTATGATAGGACTTATAGTCGGTATTCCGATAGCAATGATATTGCAGGCATTTTATGAGGGCGGAGTATTTGACGATACGATACGCGGCATAAAGATACTTGTAAAAGATATAAATGAATATAGAAAGTTTTAGGTAAAATAAGAGGTCATGGAATATTTTAAGATAATCCATGACCTTCTGTTTTGCGAAAATAACGGGCAAAATTGAGATTTGCCTGCAAGTGTATCAACATTAAGGAAAATATTATAGTGTAGATTTGATTTCAAAACAACATTAAAAACTAGAAATGAAATTTTTTCTGCTGTGCTCTGCTTATCATAAAATCACGGGCGGCAATCGACTGGAAAGCACCGTTCATAATGTGGAATAATACAACGCCGATTAAAATACCGATAAGGGAAAATACACAGTCATCAATATCTCCGCGTCCAAATCCAGTCATATACTGTGCGGCTTCAAGTGCCGCAGGGAAAAGAATGTATATGATAATCCTGAACACAAAATTTATTTTTCTGAGAGCGACCCTGCAAAGGTAGCCGAAAGGAATACCGATGCAGACAAGCTGTGCAGCATAAAAAATAAATTCGTTGATGCTCTTACCTGCTTTTAAAGTATGTTCAATGTAAGTTCCGGTAGCCATAAAAGGTATGAAGTTGTGTGCACCGAATTTAAGACTGTGATATGGCGGAACAATCGGTGTTATAAAATATTGTTTTGCAATCACGAAAATATAAATAAATGTAAAAAAGATGCACATACGGTTGAAAAATTTATGGTAACCGTCAAATCTCGGTCCTCTGTCAAAAAGGTCACGAAGCGTACAGTAAAGGAAAGGAACAAGCCAGTTTACAAGTATGAGACAAGGGAGCCAGAGGTCAAAACTTATCCATTCATTTGGCTGGATAATATAGATGACTATTGCAAAGGCAAGTGTTGAAACAGTCATGCTTGCGGCGTGTAAAAAGTTGTAATCATAATTTAGAGATGACTCTAAAAAGAAATGTGCCAGCAGTACCGATGCGACTGCGGCAAATATAACGGACACATAGTGCATAGGTACAAGGTAGTAGAGACACATTGTAGTGATAAGTGCAAGCAGACTGAGTAAAAGCACAAGACTGCTTATGTTTACGGTTCTTTTGTTCATTATAATCCTCATTTCTGCACACATTTTTTGATTATCAGGTTTGTGCCGGGTGTGCACGGACGCAAATCCCGTGTGATTTTTCACATTATTTAAAGGAAGATTTTGCCTGCTGTGATAGAGCACGGCATTTCTTCTATAGACTATTTATAATAATAAGCTGAAATAAAAATAAGTCAATACGAATTGGAAGGAGTTTACAAATTTTAAAAAAATTTTAAAAAAAGTGTTGACATATGTTTCATTGTCTGATATAGTAAGGAAGTCGCGTGAGACAAGACAAAAAACTCACGACAGCGAAAAAGGGATCTTAGCTCAGCTGGGAGAGCATCTGCCTTACAAGCAGAGGGTCACAGGTTCGAGCCCTGTAGGTCCCATTACAGTGAGTTTTCACTGATACAATTTAATATGGCGGGATAGCTCAGTTGGCTAGAGCACACGGTTCATACCCGTGGTGTCGTGGGTTCAAATCCCTCTCCCGCTACTACATAATCCCCTGAAACATATGCTTCAGGGGATTTTCGTATATCTATATTTTGCAGATTTTTTGTACGGAAAATAGTATGAACGGTAAATGTAATGTAATTATAACAAGTTTATATAAGTGCGGATAATAAAGCACGGAAATGAGGTTTATATGAGAGTAGGAATGGGTTATGATGTTCATAAATTAGTCGAGGGGCGTGACCTTATATTGGGCGGTGTGAATATACCATATGAAAAAGGGCTTCTTGGACATTCGGATGCGGATGTGCTTCTCCATGCCATCATGGATGCACTTCTCGGTGCGGCTGCACTCGGAGATATAGGAAAACATTTTCCTGATACGGATGACAGATATAAGGGAATATCAAGCATAAAACTTCTTGGTGAGGTTGGAAAGCTTCTCGATGAGGAGTGCTATATAATAGAAAACATTGATGCGACCGTGATAGCACAGCGTCCTAAACTTAGAGATTATATTGATACAATGCGGGAAAATATCGCAAAAACGCTCAATATCGAAGTTGGCAGAGTAAATGTAAAGGCAACGACCGAGGAGGGGCTTGGATTTACGGGAACAGGTGAGGGTATCTCATCACAGGCTATATGTTCACTGTCATCAATGTTTGATTATTCAGTTGACATGACAAAAACAAACCCGACAGGTTGTGCCGGGTGTAAAGGATGTATGAAAAAATGATATGATGTAAGGGTCAAAAGCAGATAGCAATGTATGTTTACATACAAATTGCTATCTGGTGGCTTGACCCCGACATCATGCCATTAATCTATAGTATTGTTTAATATTTTCCTGAATGAAGGAGCGATAAAAGCGGCAACAATGGCTTTGACTGTATCGAGTACGATAAATGGTACAAAGCCTGCGATAAATGCCGCTTTAATGTTTATACCGCCTATTATCATTATCCAGAAAGAACCGAAAACATCTACAAATACTGCTGAAATGATAGCTGCTGCAGTGAAATATATTCTGCTGTATGTGCGTTTGCAGATGATTGGGAGCAGGATTGCGATAATTACGAAAGCGAAAGAATATCCGCCATACTGACCGAGCAGGTATCCGATGCCACCCTGACCACCGATAAATACAGGTACGCCGACCGCACCGAGTAAAAGCCATACAAGAGATATGAAAAAGGACTGTTCAACGGTAAAGACAAGTCCGATAAGTGTCACTACAAAGTTAAGTGCCGTGATGTGGCTTCCGTTTGGAAGTGGGATGCTTATGTATGCCGATACGCAGAGAACTGCGGCAAAAAGTGCCATAAGCACGAGATTCTGAGTTGTAAAAGTTGTTTTGTTCTTAGTTATTGAGTTGTTCATTTGTTTCCTCCTAAATAAGTGTTATTAAGTGTTTGCGAAACTGTTGATATGCTGTGTTGATTGTGCAACTATAACAAATAATATCGCAGGCACGCTTTCGCTACCTGTCACTCGTAACAGTACTAAGCCAGCAAAATACGCTGACTAAGTGCTGACGGTGACAAAGTGCACTGCTAACATTATTGTTATAGTTGCATAATCTAATTTAAGATTATAAGGGTTTCGCAAACATTTAATTATTATCAGATATTTGCAAGTATATAGATATAAAATCAGATTGTCAACCTAAAAATTACACAGGTTGACATAAGTGGGGCAAAACTATATACTTTTTTATAGGGGAATTTTTGAGATTGAATTATGTATATTGGCAAAATATAGATACGGTGTGACGGTGACTGTTAATTTATTACAGGGAGAAAATATACAGGAATTAAAATTGTACAATTAAGAGGATTGTTATGGAACATGGATTGTTAAGACGCTATTTTGCAGCTTTTTCTAAAATCTCAGGTTTTTCAAACTGGGTTATAGCAAAGGCGGTTCTTGAATTAAAAAAGCCTGAGATAAAAAATGGTTGTCTTAGGACAGAAACGGGAATTTCACAAAAAGAAAGCGAATGTTTTAATAGGGGTGGGCATGATGCTGATAAAGTTAAGTGCGGTTTAAGTGATTGTATATATAAAGATAGAGATGAGCCGACAGCAGAAATTTTAAGGCAGAAAAAGAATTATGCACTTATGTCGGTTGGCGGGAATTTTTTAGATGGCTCAAAACTCAGGCTTGACATACATCTTATAAAGATAACGAGCAGCAATGAAAACGGATTTAATTCATCAGCAGATAGGACAATGAACAGCAACGAAAATGGATTTAATTTATCAGTGGATAAGATAAAGAATAGCACAGCAAACGGATTTAATTCATCGGCGGATAAAATAAATGATAGAATTACGGATAGTGATGCAAAAGATAAAGAGCATATAAGTGACAAACACACGGGAGTGGAAAGTGACGGAAAGATTTGCGATATGCTTTTTGAAAATAGGGAGATAATTGATTTTGTTGAGAGCGTGGATGATAAAAATCCGATACACAGAAATGAGAAAGCAGTAGTACCCGGATTTCTTATTCTTGAAAAATTTATTGAAGATAACTATTTATCTGGAGAAGAAAATGATAAGGATATTTTTGACTTTGAGAAAAGACGGAAAGAAAATAAAGCTGTTTATGTAAGTAAGGAAGAGAAGTCTGTATTTAAGATTGAGATAAAATATCTTCTTCCTGTTTTTGCAGGCGAAAGGATATATCTGTATAACGATAAAAATATGATTAAAGGTATGGTGAACAGAAGCGGTTGTGGTAGCGTTGAGGACAAGGTGATTGAAGTGTTTGAGATAAAATGTAAGGAAGATTACAAAAAACAGGAAAAAAGATAGGGTGATTAGAGAGTTTGAGATAAAATGTAATGGAGTCACAAAAAGCATATAAAAAATTGAAATATAATCTGCTCACAGCATAATAAGTGTGTATGGTAGCAGAAACATAGAATGGAGTAGTTATGGCATATATAATTGACGGTCTGAGAAGCTATATAGGGATTGAAAACAGTATGTATAGGCATATATCTGCCGAGCAGCTTGGTGCAGGTGTGATTGACAGGCTGGCAGAGAGGACAGGAATAGATAAAGTTGACTGCATCATTGCCGGAAATGCTGTTGGTGCGGGAGGAAATATAGCAAGAGTCATGTCGCTTTCGACGGTGTTTGGGGTGGAAACGCCTGCATTTACGGTTGATATGCAATGCGGTTCGGCTTTGGAGAGTATGGCACTTGCGGCGGCAAAGATAGATGCAGGACAGGCAGATATTGTTATTGCCGGGGGTTTTGAGAGCAGTTCGACGGCACCGAAAAGAGCATATAATCCTAATCATCCCGATTATTCGGATTTTGGAGATGAATGGTACAAGGTGGCGAAATTTATGCCGGGTACACATCGTCAGACCGCTATGCTTGAGGGTGCGGAACTTACGGCGGCAGACGAAAAAATATCACGGGAAGAAATGAACGAGTGGGTGCTCAGGAGTCACAGACTTGCAAAAGAAGCAAGAGATAAAGGTGTTTTAAATGACATTGTTGTGAGCGTGGCAGACGGATGCGATAAAGACGAGGGAATCCGTGACAGGATGAGCGAAAAACTTTTGAACAGACTACCAGCAGTACTTGAGAACGGAAGTATAATAACGGCAGGAAATGCGTGTCTTACAAATGACGGTGCGGCTTTTGTGATTTTGTGTTCAGAAAAGTATGTCAGGGAAAATAATTGTGAAGTCATGGGGAAATTTATTGATATTGCGGAGACAGGGGGGACACCTGACCGCAGTCCTAAGTCATGCATAGCCGCAATCGAAAAACTTCTTAAAAGAAACAGTTTAAATCCGCAGGATATTGATATTTATGAATGTAATGAAGCATTTGCCGTTATAGATGTATTATTTGCAAGGACTTTTCCGGAGCAGGTATCAAAATATAATGTTTTCGGCGGTGCACTTGCTTATGGTCATCCCTATGGAGCATCAGGAGCAATAATAACACTTCATGCGTTAAAGGCATTAGAGTTAAAAGGCGGCGGGTATGCCGTGTGCAGTATTGCGGCGGCAGGCGGAGTAGGAAGTGCGATATTGGTTAAAAGACAGGGGAAAGAAAATGGATTATTATAAAATGATATGTGAAAAAGATGAAAATAAACTTGCTTTTGTAGAGGACGGAATTCCATATACATACGAGGAACTTGTAAAAGCGGCAGATGAATATGCAGAAAAGATAAAGAGAAATGCAGATGGAAACCACGGAACAGCAGTCAAAGGAATGTGGCAAAAGCTTGGACAGTGCAGGGAGTCGGGACGAAAAGTTTATATGATAAAAAGTGAA
>JBNMLR010000086.1:0-7234 GCA_050874945.1 Butyribacter sp.
AACTTATATGATAAAAAATGTATTTTTTTATTATTTTTTGTTTATGCAAGTTGAAAATGGGTGAAAATTACTAAAAAATATAAAAATAAATGTGCTTATTTGTTGATTTTATCATTTTGTGCATATTTTGTCCAATTTAAGATATGGATTTTGAACAGGTGCTTCTATATACTTACGATAGCAAATAAAAAGATGTTGAAGCGGATTGTGAATGTCTGCTATACACGAAAATCAGGTTTGTGCATATTTGAAAGGAGCAGGTTTATGGAAGAA
The DNA here is from genome assembly GCA_050874945.1 of Butyribacter sp. Classification (GTDB taxonomy): domain Bacteria; phylum Bacillota; class Clostridia; order Lachnospirales; family Lachnospiraceae; genus Butyribacter. The sequence goes on from JBNMLR010000086.1 coordinate 274, forward strand.
AAGAGATACCTGAAATGGTATAATATGGTTGGCTACGGTTCGGGAGATATTGCAGGAAATGTGGTATATGCATTTTTATCATCATTTGTTATGATATATCTGACAAATACTGTTGGTTTAAATGCAGGTGTCGTTGGTACATTGATAGCGGTTTCTAAACTGTTTGATGGTGTTACGGATATATTTTTCGGAACGATGATAGACAGGACAAAGAGTAAGATGGGAAAGGCAAGACCGTGGATGTTTTATGGATTTTTCGGCTGTGCACTTACTTTGTTTGGAGTGTTTGCAATTCCGACAAGTCTTGGACGCACGGCACAGTATGCATGGTTTTTTATTGCTTATACATTATTAAATGCGGTATTTTATACGGCAAACAATATAGCTTATTCAGCTCTTACAACGCTTGTTACCAAGAATAGTCAGGAGCGTGTTCAGATGGGTTCGTTACGTTTTATGTTTTCGTTTGGAACGGCTCTTGTAATTCAGAGTATCACGGTAGGTGCTGTTGACCTTCTTGGAGGTGGGGCAGCAGGCTGGAGAAATGTAGCTTTTGTTTATTGTATTATCGGCATAATAAGTAATACACTTGCAGTATTTTCAGTCAAAGAGCTTCCAGAGGAGGAGCTTCTGGATGAAAGTGACAAAACGGCAGAAGATTTGGCAGCATTTGATAATATTGAAGATATTATCGAGCAGGACAATAGTGCGAAGTCAGATAAGAAACAGGAAAAGCTCACACTTGTCCAGTCAGCAAAACTTCTGTTTCAGAATAAATATTATGTTCAGATATGTGTTGTTTATATTCTTCAACAGTTATATGCAACAATGATAAATACAGGTATTTATTTTATGACATATGTTCTTCGCAATAAAAATCTGTATGGAGTGTTTTCATGGGCAGTAAATATTCCGCTGATAGTCGCACTTGTGTTTACACCGTCACTTGTTGCAAAATGCAAGGGAATGTATAAATTAAATAAATACAGCTATATGCTTGCAACTTTGAGCAGACTGCTCGTAGCGGTTGCCGGATATATGGGAAGTGTTCCTCTTATGTTATTATTTACTGCTGTTGCAGCTTTGGGACAGGGACCGTGGCAGGGCGATATGAATGCGGTTATTGCTTCATGTTCTGAATATACATATTTGAAATCAGGCAAAAGAATTGACGGAACTATGTATTCATGCACATCGCTTGGAGTAAAACTCGGTGGTGGTCTTGGTACTGCAATCGCAGGCTGGATGCTTTCACTCAGCGGTTTTGTAAACGGTGATGCATCGGTACAGCCGGATAGCTGCATAAAGATGATGTATTTTATGTTTTTGTGGATGCCGTTTATTATAGATTTTATTGTCACAGTTATTCTTTCGTGTATGAATGTGGAGGGAGCAAACCGTAAATTAAAAGAAGAAAAGCAGGGAATTTAAGTCGGAAATTATAAAGAAAGCGAGGATAAGTATGGATTTTGATATGAAGTGGCTTGATAATCCTGAAATATTCAGGGTAAATCAGCTTAAAGCACACAGCGACCATTGTTATTACAGAGATTATGAAGAATTAAAAAGAAATGAGAACGGTCTGATATGCTCTTTAAACGGACAATGGGATTTTTGTTTCAGTAAAAATGTTGAGAGCAGACCGAAAGATTTTTATAAGGAAGATTATGATACAAGCGGATTTGATAAGATTATGGTGCCGGGTCATATCGAGCTTGCCGGTTATGATAAAATTCGTTATATAAATACGATGTACCCGTGGGAGGGAAAAGAATACCGCCGTGGTGCATACAGTATCGAGGGTGCCGGTGATGGTGCAGGAATGTTCAGCGAGGCAGAATATAATCCTGTCGGCTCATATATTAAGAGATTTGATTTGAAAGATGAAATGCTCGGAAAAAGAATACACATCTGTTTTGAGGGCGTGGAGCAGGCAATGTATTTATGGCTTAACGGACAGTTTGTAGGTTATGCGGAGGACAGTTTTACACCGTCTGAGTTCGACATCACACCATTTATAAAAGAAAAAGATAATGTACTTGCAGTGCAGGTTCACAAGATGAGTACGGCGGCATTTTTGGAGGATCAGGACTTTTTCAGATTTTTCGGAATTTTCAGAAATGTTACTTTAAAGGCAATACCTGATGTTCATGTGGAGGATATATGGCTTAAACCTGTGTTATGCGATGATAATGTAAGCGGCAGACTTGATGTGAGTTTAAGATTGTCATTGGCTGAAAAGCAGAATGTCAGTGCTGATTTTATTTTAAAAGATAATGAGGGAAATAAAATCTTAGAAAATAGTATTGAACTTAAAGAAAATGCTTCGCCTGAGAAAGAAAATTTATCAGATGAAAATGCTCATGCGGAAAATTCTTCGGTAGATGGTGATGTGTCATTAAATAAAAATATTTCAACGAAGAATAATGAATTATTTACGGGAGAGATGAGTGCAGATATAAGTTCCGTAAAGGCATGGGACAATCATTCCCCATATCTGTATCATGCTTTTGTTGAGATTAAAAATGAGAGTGGGGAAATTCTCGAAGTAGTTCCATATGATATAGGTTTCAGAAGAATTGAGATAATTGACAAGGTCATACATCTAAACGGAAAGAAACTTGTGATAACGGGTGTAAACCGTCATGAGTGGAATCCGAAAACAGGAAGGTGCATAACTGTTGATGATATGGTTTCCGACATAAATTGTATGCAGAAGAACAATATAAATGCAGTGCGTACCTGTCATTATCCCGACCAGATACCATGGTATTATATGTGTGATAAGGCAGGAATTTATGTTATGGCAGAAACAAATCTTGAGAGTCATGGAACATTTCAGAAACTTGGTGTTCTCGACCCGTCAAGTAATGTGCCGGGCTCTATTCCTCAGTGGAGAGAGGTCGTGGTTGACAGGGCAAGAAGTAATTATGAGACATTTAAAAACCACACGGCTGTTTTATTCTGGTCTTTGGGAAATGAGTCGTATGCAGGTGATGATATAGAAGCGATGAACACATATTTTAAAGAGAGAAATGACGGACGGCTTGTTCATTATGAGAGTTCATTTTATAACAGAGCTTATGAGGACACAATATCAGATGTGGAGAGCCGTATGTACGCAAGACCTGAGGATGTGGAAGATTATCTTGATAATTCAGCTAAAAAGCCTTATCTCTTATGTGAATATATGCACGATATGGGAAATTCCATGGGTGGACTTGGCAATTATATGAAACTTATAGATAAATATGATATGTATCACGGCGGTTTTATATGGGATTTTATTGACCAGGCTATCATGGTAAAAGATGAAGTCACCGGAAAAGAAGTTCTCAGATATGGTGGGGATTTTGATGACAAGCCATCTGATTATGAATTTTCAGGAAACGGAATATTATTTGCAGACCGCAGGGAAAAACCGGCAATGCAGGAAGTGAGGTATTATTATGGATTATACAGATAAGAAAAAATTCAGGGTTGCCTACGGGGATTTTACGCTTGGAGTGCATGGTGAGGGATTTGATTATACATTTTCATATGCACAGGGCGGACTTGAATCCATAGTAAAAGACGGATATGAGTGGCTTTACAGATGTCCGAAACCGACTTTCTGGCGTGCGCTTACTGACAATGACAGAGGAAACAGGCTTCATATAAGGAGTGGAAGCTGGCTTGCGGCAGATATGTTTATTGACTGTAAAAAAGTTGAAGTAATCATGGACAAAGAACCACAGGGAAATGTACTTGCACCCGATAATAACCGTTATGGCGGTGATGTATATGCTGATGAGATTATTGTTAAATATACATATCAGACAATCATAAATCCGTCAACTACGGTTGTGGTGGCATACACTGTTGATGTGTCAGGAAAGATAACCGTCAATGTGCATTATGTCGGGGCAAAAGGTTTGCCACAGCTTCCGGTGTTCGGCATGAGATTTATAATGCCTACACTTGCTGATAAATATATGTATGAGGGTTTGTCAGGGGAAACTTATCCTGACAGAAAAGCAGGTGCAACAAAAGGTGTATATGAGATTAAAGATTTAAGCCTTACGCCGTATCTTGTACCACAGGACTGTGGAGTGCATATGAACACAGACTGGCTCGAAGTAACAAGGCATACAAGTCTTGACAACAGCAGAAAGGACTTTGCACCACAGACATTGAAAATCGGCAATACAGATAAGCCGTTCGCATTTTCGTGTCTTCCATATACGGCTGCTGAGATTGAAAATGCAACACATCATGAGGAACTGCCGCCTGCAAGAAGAACTGTTCTTTGCGTGTACGGAGCAGTAAGAGGTGTCGGTGGAATTGACAGCTGGGGCAGCGATGTGGGACAGGAGTGCCAGATTGATGCTGAGAAAGATATCGAGTATTCGTTTTATATCTGTTGATAGAAAGTATATAGGATGTTTATTTTATATGTGTTGATTAGTCGAGTATAGAGTATTTATTTTATATTTGCTTGACTGAGGTTATCGGCGGCATTTGAAAATGATTTTTAGAGGGGTTGTTTCTTTGTTTGCAACATATGAAAACAGAAGTGATGGAATATCTGTTGAGTGGAAAAAGACGGTTCATGTGCCGCCGCATCTTCATGAAGCAATGGAAATGGTGTATGTAACTAAAGGAAACATTGAACTTGGTGTGGGACAGGAATTGTATCATATGGATGAGGGCGATTTTGCCATTGTATTTCCAAATGTCATTCATCATTATCAAGTGTTTGACGCTAATGATAATAAAGTGGTGTATCTGTACCCTGAGCCGTCAATGTTTCCTAATTATTGTGTAGAACTTGAAAAGTATAGTCCGAAAAATCCTGTTATAAAAAAGAAAAATCTGCACCATGACATAATATGTGTGATAAAAGCGATTATCAGTAACAGGGAGAATACAAAAGACATAATGCTGATAAAAGCATATATTCAGGTGATACTTGCACATATATTTTCTGAAATGGAAATGGTCGAAAAAAGTATGATAGGCAGTAATGACCTTATATATAATTCAGTGGAATATGTGGCAAAGAATTTTAAGAATGAATTAAATCTTGAGAAAATGGCATATGATTTATGCGTAAATAAATATGCGTTATCAAGAATGTTTGCAAAAACATTTCACTGCAATTTTAATAAATATGTAAATGGTATAAGGTTAAGCCATGCGGCATCACTTCTGGAAAATTCAGGAGAAACAATAACAAATATCTGGCTGGACTGTGGTTTTGAAAGCCAGAGAACTTTTAACAGAGTTTTTAAAGAGAGATATAAGATGACACCAAGAGAATATCGCAGTAAGTGTAATTCGGATGTGACAGTGGGATAATTAAAAAATGGGATAATAAATATTTACAAGAAAATTTAAGATGTTTGCAGGATTGCAAAAATAGGATGGTAAAACAGCGGGTTACTGTTATGGTGATTGACGGTGCTGTGTGACGGTGGGACATGGCTAGTGCAGACAGAAATGAAATGTATAACAACAAAAGCAAATGGAATTTTATACAAATCATTTGATGAAATATCAATAACATAATGTAAAAGTACAAGCTGTAATTAAAATACTGTTTGCGTCAGACAATATTTGTGAAAATATAAATGATAAAATAATGTCAGAAATTAGCTGTATATTTCAATTATTTCCTGAAAAAGTGTAATATAATACAAAAAATAATTACAAACATATGAAAAATTGGAGGTATCAGTTATGAAAGACAAGTACGGAAAAACTCTTATTGCGTGTTATCTTGGTTTTATTACACAGGCGATAGCGGCGAATTTTGCACCATTGTTGTTTTTAACTTTTAAAAGAACATATGGAATACCGATAAGCGAGATAGCATTTATATCAACGACATTTTTCTTCACACAGCTTTTGATAGACTTATTCTGTGCCAAATTTGTTGACCGTATCGGTTACAGAAAAAGCGTTGTTGTGTCTGAGATATTTTCGGCAGCAGGACTTATAGGTCTTGCGGTATTGCCGGAGATTTTGCCAAATGCGTATGCCGGAATTATTATTAGTGTTATTGTTTATGCGATGGGAAGCGGTCTTATAGAAGTGCTTGTAAGTCCGATAGTAGAGGCCTGTCCGTTTGAAAATAAAAGCAGTGTAATGAGCCTGTTACATTCATTTTACTGCTGGGGGTCGGTAGGAGTTATACTTTTATCGACAGTGTTCTTTGCTGTATTTGGAATAGAAAACTGGCGGATACTCGCCTGCATATGGGCATTAGTTCCGATTTACAATGTATTTAATTTCCTTAGCTGTCCGATAGAACGGCTGACAGAAGAAGGAGAAGGACTTGCAATAAGAGAACTGTGCAAACTTCCGATATTCTGGATTTCTATAATACTCATGGTCTGTGCAGGTGCAAGTGAAATCTCAATGGCACAGTGGGCATCAGCCTATGTAGAGTCAGCACTCGGACTTCCTAAAAGTGTCGGAGATATTATGGGTCCGTGTCTGTTTGCGGTCGCAATGGGTATAAGCCGATTGTTTTATGGAAAGTACGGAGAAAAAGTTGACCTTATAAAATTTATGACAGGTTCAGGAGTATTATGTCTTGTATGCTATCTGCTGGCGGGACTTGGCGGCAATCCTGTTGCCGGTCTTACAGGCTGCATAATCTGTGGTTTTTCGGTCGGCATAATGTGGCCGGGTACGATAAGCATAACATCGGTGAAGATAAAAGCAGGAGGAACAGCTCTATTTGCATTACTGGCAATGGCAGGAGATATGGGAGGTTCGATAGGACCTGCAATAGTTGGATTTGTAACACAGAATGCGGGTAATAATCTCAAGGTCGGAATGCTTGCAGGATGCGTATTTCCGATAGTTTTGGTAGTATCAGTATGTATGTTGAAAGTTATGAAAGTGAAAGAATAAAGTGTTCCGCTTTTTAAAAGATAGAATAATTATTATGGAATGGGGATTAGAATAATAG
>JBNMLR010000087.1:0-7187 GCA_050874945.1 Butyribacter sp.
ATCTAATACAGATGTTGTGGAGGTTGATTCAAAAGGCAGGATTACGGCTAAGTCTGTCGGCTTTGCAACGATAACTGCAAAAATATCAAATGGAAGAATTGCAAAATGTATAGTTGAAGTAAAAGTACCGGTCAATAATAAGAAGCAAAAGGATTAAAATGTTTTAATTTAAGGAGATGAGGTGTACCATGCAGTATATTTTGATAGCTGATGATAATAAGGATATAACTGATATATTATCTGTTTATGTAAAGAAAGAGGGATATGAACCTGTTATAGCTAAAGATGGAGTTATGGCTGAGGATATGTTTTTTAAATATGAGCCTGCTGCGGTTCTTCTTGATGTAATGATGCCTTTTAAGGATGGATATGAAGTATGTAAGAGCATAAGACAGAAGTCTGCGGTTCCTATTATCCTCATAACGGCAAGAGGTGAGGACTACGATAAGATAATGGGACTCGATATAGGTGCGGATGATTATGTCGTAAAACCTTTCAGTCCAAGTGAAGTTATGGCAAGGCTTCGTGCAGTGCTGCGCCGTATAAATCGTGATGAAGTATCAGCGGACTCAGATTCGGTATTGAGAATAAACAATATGGAAGTAAATCTTGATGAGTATTCATTTATGATAGACGGAAATAAGATTCCTCTTACAAAAAAAGAAGTGGAGACAATGTGGACACTTGCCGGAAATCCGAACAAAGTGTTTACAAGAGACAATCTTTTAGACAGTCTTTGGGGATATGACTATTATGGAGACAGCAGAACGGTAGACTCACACATAAAGAGACTTCGTGCAAAGATAGATTCGGTGGAACACCCTGCGTGGAGTATAAAAACAATATGGGGGGTAGGATACAAATTTGCGATCAATGAAGAAGATATGTAAAAGAATATCCGACAAAATAAAAGGCAATGATATATCGATAAGGATATATGTATCATTTGCCTTTGTTTTGATATTTACGGGATTACTTACAGGTGCGATTTTTATAAACCTGTACCAGAAAAATTATGTGCGTTCATATGCTGAACTTCTGACTAAACAGGGAAAAATGATTTCAAAGCGTGTCTCCAAATTTGCAAATAAGAAAAATGAATCACAGTTTCAGAAATACAGTGTATATATGGATGAGATAGAGCAGGCGGAAAAAACTGACATATGGATAGTAAGCAATGACAAAGCAAAAAATCCATTAAATGAAGACTATACAAATGCCGAGATTTCAAAGGAAACCGTTACCGAGCAGATGAATGTTGTAATGGAAAATGCATATAAAGGAAAGATTTCTTCAAATTCTGCCTATGACCGTGTATATGGAATGGTAATATTATATGTCGCTGTTCCGATAAAAGCCGTAAAGACAAAAGAGGTATGTGGAGCAGTTCTTCTTGTGTCGATGGTAGACAGGCAGACCATGGGGATAGATGAGGGAAAATATCTTATAAGCATAAGTCTTTTTATATCGGCTGTCATATCAATAGCTTTAGGATTTGCATTTTCAAAATATCTTTCAAGACCGCTTGAAAAAATAGGAAGATATATAAACAGGATAGCGGCAGGAGATTATTCGGGGGTAGATGTTAAAAAGCCGGGAAGCCAGATAGGCAAGCTTGAAAAAAATCTTGATGATCTCTCAAAACGGCTTGATAAAGCAAAGACTGAGCGGGAAAACCAGGAACAGCTTCGTATGGATTTTTTTGCAAATGTATCTCATGAACTAAGAACGCCTATAACCGTTATGCGTGGCTACACTGAGACTTTAAATGACGGAGTCATAACGGATGAAGCAATGGTAAATGAATATTACCGCAAAATGCTCACAGAATGTCGCGGTATGGAAAGGCTCGTAGGGGATTTGTTTATTCTATCGAAAATGCAAAATCCTGATTTCAGGATTGAAAAAGAACCGGTCAGCATCAGACAGGTATTTGGTGATGTGCTCCGCAGTGCAAGAGAGATAGCAAGAAAAAAAAATATAACCATAACCCGGAAGCTATCAGTGGATGATGAAGAACCCTGCATGATTCTTGGAGACTATGAAAGACTAAGACAGATGTTTATGATAATAATAGACAATGCCGTCAAATTCTCACATGAATCCGGGGAGATAATAATCTCCATAGAAAAAAGAGTTACTCCAAAAAAACAGGCAAAGATATATGTTTCGATACAGGATTTCGGAGTCGGTATATCAAAAGAAGCATTGCCATATATATTTGAAAAATTTTATAAATCAAAGTTGAAACAAAATCAGAAAGGAACCGGACTCGGTCTTATGATTGCAAAGCAGATAGCGTTAAGACACGGCAGTGATATTACAGTTGAAAGTGAGACAGGGCATGGAACAAAATTCGCTTTTGAGTTTGAAGAATGTGTTTCAATGGATGAATATGAATAAATATTAAAAATGTGGTTGTATTTTTTGACGAAAGTGTATATACTATTAGTAACAAAAGCATACATGCCTGGGGTGTTCGATACTCCTGATATTTTGAACCTACACTTTTGAATTGGGATTCCTATATCTATATGAGGATGGCAAGCCGCCACTTTAGCAGCGGAAGGCAGAATCATATGTGCGGTTGCCCACCTAGCACTCGCTAGGACTCAAAATTCGGGACACGGCACTTTGGGTATGCTTTTTTTTGAATAAAAATATTTAACGACAGTTAAAAATGAAATGGAGGAAACAAAAGTGGCACAGAAAGGTGATTTATTATCATTCCGTCCGGACATAAAGGTACTGGACGCAACAATTCGTGACGGAGGTCTTGTCAACGATTTTTATTTTACAGACGATTTTATCAGAAATCTTTATCTTGCAAATGTAAAGGCAGGAGTAGATTATATGGAATTTGGCTATCGTGCCGACAAAGAAATGTTTGATGTAAACAAGTTTGGAAAATGGAAATTTGCTGAAGATGACACTATCAGAGAAATTGTTGGTGATAATAATACCGACCTTAAGATTTCCATTATGGCAGATGTCGGAAGATGTAACTACAAGCAGGACATACATGACAAGGCGGACAGCCCTGTTGACCTTGTAAGAGTAGCAACATATGTAAACACTATGCCGGCAGCACTCGATATGATAGAAGATGCCCATAAAAAGGGATATGAGACTACCTGTAATATCATGGCTATCTCAAATGCAAAAGAGTCAGATATAAACACTGCACTTGAGATGCTCGGAAACAGTCCTGTTGACGGAATTTACATAGTCGACAGCTTCGGTTCTCTTTTCCCTGAGCAGATAAGAAAAATATCAGAGCAGTATATGGAAGTCGCTGATAAGTACGGCAAATACATAGGTATGCACGCACACAACAATCAGCAGCTCGCTTTTGCAAATACTATAGAGTCATGTGCACAGGGTGTATCTTACCTTGATGCAACAATGGGCGGAATGGGCAGAGGAGCAGGAAACTGCCAGATGGAACTTTTACTTGGTTTCCTTAAAAACCCACAGTACAATCTTTTCCCTATCATCAAGTTTATTGAGGAAAACATTGAGCCGCTCAAGGCAGCAGGAGTTGAATGGGGATTTGCCATTCCATATCTTCTCACAGGTCACTTAAACCAGCATCCTCGTACGGCTATCGCAGCTATGAAAGCCGGAAGAAAGGATTATACTGAGTTTTACCGTGAGATTATCGACAGGGATGACTGATAAAAAAGGCTATTCTACCATAAAAAGATGATGTGCAATACAATGAACAAACTCATTGTATTGCACATTATTTTTTATGGCTGAACTGTTACTGAAATTATAATAATTGAGATTACAATAATTGAGATTATAGGAAAAGTGTACTATAATGAAAATAAGTTACTGCTCACACCTGTGGTGCGGACGGCAACTAAAATGCCGCAAGGCAAAATAAAGAAGATATTAAGGGAGAATAAAAGTGAGTATAGATAAAAAGAACGAAAATCCCATAGGAGTATTTGACTCAGGGGTAGGGGGGATAAGTGTACTTAGAGAACTGGTAAAGATAATGCCAAATGAAAATTATCTGTATTTTGGGGATTCAATAAATGCTCCCTATGGAACAAAAGAAGTCAGTGTGATAAGGGAACTTACGATAAAAAATATTGAGAAATTGCTGGATATGGGTGCAAAATCGATAGTAGTGGCTTGCAATACTGCGACAAGTGCCGCCGTAAGAGTGCTCAGGCAGATGTATCCGGAGATACCGCTTGTAGGTATAGAACCGGCAATAAAACCCGCCGTCGAGTATAAGAAAAATTCTAGAGTGGTTGTTATGGCTACACCGATGACATTAAAACAGGAAAAATTTCAGAATCTTATGAAAAAATATGAAAATCAGGCAGAAATAGTGCCGCTTCCATGTCCGGGACTTATGGAATTTGTGGAGAGAGGGGATTTAGAGGGCGAGGATCTTTACAATTATCTGTCGATTTTATTTGGTTCGGTAAACAGTGAAAAAATTGACTCAGTTGTACTTGGCTGCACACATTATCCATTTGCAAAAAAAGCCATAGAAGCTGTTGTAGGCAAAGATGTGCAGATATTTGACGGTGGTGAGGGAACAGCGAGAGAAATGCGAAGAAGGATGCAATGTGCATCACTTATAAATTCTTCTAAAGAGAAAGGAACGGTGAAATTTATAAACAGCAAAGATACTGAAGAGGAAAGAAAATTATGTGAATTTTTATTAAACTTGGAAATGTGATGATATAAGGGTGAAAAGCAGGCAGCAATGCATTGCATAAGTTTAAGAGAGGAAAAGGGTTAGGGTATAATGGTAAAAAGCAGAGAAGATATTGAGGAGTGTTTTCTAAAATGTTCAACAGAGACAAGGCAGTCATTTATGGCAGCTTTACAGATGATGTATGATGAGGTTTTTGAAATAAATCCATATGATGACTGTGTATATATTTTAAATAGCAGATATGATACGGCTATGTGTGGCATGACGGTATGTTATTCAGCTTTTTTTTGGGAATATGTAGATGCTATGGTTTACTTATATGATTGTGAGGAGTTTATATCAGACTTTGAGCCGGAGGCATTGAGGAAATTTGTAGAGTCAGATGATATGGTACAGGAGAAGAAATTTGTAAGACTTAGAACAGATACAAATAAAAAAGAATGGTATATAGCTACATTGATAAAAAATCCGGCTGACAAAAGGAGAATCATACTTCTAATGAAAAACGAAAATGAAGTATGTATAAATGAAATGCAAAAAAAGGCAATCATGGAGGACTATGATTATGTTATAGGCATAAATATACAGAATGAAAAGATAAGTATATACAGCAACAATGAAGCGAAATATGGACATTCATCATTTTATAATGTCTTTTATGAAAAATTTTTAAACCAGCGTATAAAAAAATATGTATTAAGTGAATATGCTGAAAAAACATCAGAAAAAATGCAGCTTGAAAATATAAAAAGACAGTTAGAAAACAATGAAGTTTACATATGTTACACAACTATGCAGTATCGTGGAGAAATATTTCATAAGAAGTTCAGGTTTGTGTATCTTGATGACAAGAAAGAAACAATACTTCTTTCACAGATGGATGTGACTGAACAGATAGAAAGAGAAGAAAAGAAAAATGATGCGGTAAAGCTTGCCGTTCAGGAAGCGAGAAAGGCAAATGAGTCAAAGAGTTATTTTCTTTCAAGGATGAGTCATGATATGCGTACTCCATTAAATGCAATAATAGGCATGGATATGATAGCGGCATCACATATAAATGAAAAGGATAAGGTTATGGAAAGTCTTAACAGCATACTTTATTCAAGCAAAAATCTTCTGGAGCTTGTCAACGAAGTGCTTGATGTAAGTAATTTTGAGCGTGGAAAGTTTTCGCTTAATGATGCGGTATTTTCATGGACAAAAGAGATAGAAAATATCATGCGGCTTATAAGACCTCTTGCAGATAAAAAAAATCTTGAATTTGATATAGACTATAAAAATCTTCGTTTTGAAAATGCGGTTGGTGATGCAAAGCGTATAAGACAGTTGTGTATTAATCTTTTAAGTAATGCAGTTAAGTACACTGAGGATTGTGGAAAGATTTATTTTTCAATATTAGAAAAAGATGTAATAAAAGAAGAAACAGAAAATATTTACATGGAATATGAGATAATAGTGAAAGACAACGGGATAGGTATTTCCGAAGAATTTATGCCATATCTGTTTGAGCCGTTTGAAAGGGAAAAAAAGGTTATTGGAGAAAACATATCAGGCACGGGACTTGGCATGACGATAGCGAGAAACCTTGCAAGGCTTATGGACGGCGATATATATGTCGAGAGCAGAGAAAATGAGGGTACAAAATTCATTGTTACTTTAAGGTTAAGATTGCCTGCACCTGATGAAGCGGTGACAACTGATGATATGAACATGGGAATATCGGGCGGGGTAATACGGTTTTAGATTAAGTAAAAAAAATGCAAAGGAGAAAAAAGGATGAGTTATTTTCCGTTTTTTGTTGATATAGCAGACAGGGAGTGCCTTATTGTCGGAGGTGGAAAAATAGCATACAGAAAGGCGTGTGCCGTACTTAAGTATGGTGCAAAAGTCTTGGTCGTTGCACCAGAGATATGTGAGGAATTTGAACTGTTAAAAAAAGAATATATGGGAGCAGTAAAGACTGAGCAGAGAGAATTTGCTGACTCAGATATGGACAACAGATTTTTTGTGATAGCGGCAACTGACGATGAAAAGATAAATAAACAGGTATCGGAAATCTGTTTTAAGAAAAACATACTTGTAAACACTGTTGACAGAAAAGAATATTGTAATTTTTATTTTCCGTCGATAGTAAAAAAAGGGGACATAGTTGTCGGTGTCAGCAGCGGCGGCAAAAGTCCGGTGCTTGCAAGAGAGCTTAGAAGAAAAATAGAAAATGCGATACCTGACAATCTGGAAAAGATAAATGTATGGCTCGGAGAATTAAGACCATATATCAAAGAGAATATACCGCAGGAAGAAAAGAGAAAAGAAGCATTTGAAAAGATATACAGGATGTGTGAAAAAAAAGGAGATATACTGACGGAGGAGGAACTGGCGGGAGTATTGGAAGAATTATAAAGCACATAAATGTTGCAAAGCAGCAACGTTATAACATTATAAGAAACAATTAACAGTAAGCAGAAGTTACAAAAAACATAAAATATAATTAACAGTAAAAGGC
>JBNMLR010000088.1:0-7177 GCA_050874945.1 Butyribacter sp.
GATTATGATAGTTTCGCAATCATTTGGTAAGATAAAAAAAGAGAGGAGAGTCCATTTTGAACAAACTGGAAGTGGAAAGTACCGTGGAGCAATATGGAAATATGGTTTATCGTATTGCGATGATTCACTGTGCGGGGAAAAAAGAAGATGCGGAAGATGTATTTCAGGAAACATTTTTGGCGTTGGTGAGATGCAGGAAACACTTTGATTCTGAGGAACACCTGAAAGCATGGCTGATTCGTGTAGCATTAAATCAATGCAAGAAAAAATATAACAGCAATGGAAAATATGTGCTTATGCAGCAGGAAGAAATAAAAGAATTAAGAAATGAAGATACAGAGGAAAATATGACATCTTCATGGTTGTATGAAGCAGTTTGCCAACTGCCATATAAGATACGAAAGGTAGTAGAGTTGTATTATCTGGAGGAGATGAAAACAAAGGAAATCGCTCAGATTTTACGAATTTCAGATGCAAGTGTGAGAAAAAGACTGGAGCGTGGACGGAATATGCTGCGCAAGAAAGGGGAATAATCATGAAAGCTATAGATAAAGAAGAAATATTATTACAAAAAAATATGAAAAAAATCAGAGGGGAACTGGTAATGGATGAAGCGTTATTAGAGAATACAAAACAAAAAATCCGTGATGCCGATAAAGCGTATTACACTATTTTTGCAATGATTGCAATTCCAACGGCTGCGGTGATACTGCTGTTTGTGGCATATTATTTTGCGTATGCAGTACCTACCTCTCACAAACTTATGTCTATGATGGAAAAAAAGTATCCTTTGGCAATAGAGAGTGTTCAGGATAGGGAGAGGGATATTTATGAAGAAGCAGGAGAAAAAGAGGGGCTTTCATCAAATGAAATAGATAATCTGTTAAAAAAAGGCAAAGAGCATACTGACAGGTTTCTGGATGGAAAGCGTATCGGAGTTTGCAAGGCAAAAATTACTGTTACTACTGTTACGAAATGTACTTATAAAAAATTGTCGCTGGTAGTGTATTCTGACAGCACATCTTATTATTTTAAGCGAACAAAAAAAGGATGGAAATTGGAAAAAGAAAATATTGATAAGTTGTAAAAATTGTGGTGTTTTTTGGGGGTAGTAAAAAATTAAACATATTACTTTACGGGTTCATTACTTTTTTATGCTATAATAACTCTGAAGAAGTGCAGAAATGGAGATTACTATGGCAAATATTTTAGTTGTTGAAGATGATATACATATAAATGAACTTATAAAGATGAATTTAACTCTTGTGGGACATACCGTTATCCAAT
The DNA here is from genome assembly GCA_050874945.1 of Butyribacter sp. Taxonomy (GTDB): domain Bacteria; phylum Bacillota; class Clostridia; order Lachnospirales; family Lachnospiraceae; genus Butyribacter. The sequence goes on from JBNMLR010000088.1 coordinate 1,288, forward strand.
GTTTTTCCGGTGATGAAGTTGATGAGCTTTTGGAAGAACATAGAGTGAAAAATCCATATATGCAGGATTTTAGCGTAGAAAATTCGATTTTTCACACTATGCACAAAAAAGCGTGTGCAGAAATGAGGGTTAATATGACAAATGATAAGGATAACTTACCGATTGACCTTATTATTTTGGATGTAATGCTGCCCGGACGCTCAGGCTTTGAGATTATCAAAGATATAAAAGATATTCCCGTGATTTTTTTGACCGCAAAAGGAGAATTGGAGTATAAACTTAAAGGTCTGACGCTCGGTGCTCAGGACTATATTGTAAAGCCGTTTGAGATGCTTGAACTTATTGCAAGGATAGATGTTGTCTTAGGGAGAAGCCACAAGAGCGAGCAGATATTTAAGTTAAAAGATGTAACAGTGGATTTGGATAAAAGAACGGTTATAAAAGCGGGGGAGGAAGTGACGCTTGCACACAGGGAATTTTGCCTGTTGGAGACGCTTATCCACAACAAAAATATTGCATTATCAAGAGAGAAACTTCTGGAACTGGCATGGGGATATGATTATGAGGGCGAGACTAAGACTGTTGATGTTCATATACAAAAACTGAGAAAAAAACTCGGATGGGAAAATGAGATAAAAACAGTGATAAAAGTCGGATACAGACTGGAGGTTTAAGCTTGAAAAAAATTTTAGGTATTACTTCAAAAATTCATAATAAAATATCTGCGATGGAGTTGTGGAAAAAAATATATATTATCTGTATGCTTGTATCCATAATTTTTTTGTACGGCAGTTTGTATCTGGTATTTCACACGATATACCAGAGGGATATAACTGAACAGCAAAAGCAGGCAATAGCGGAATTTAAGGTTATGGAGTCAGGTATTAAAAGAAACATGGAATTTCTATCGTACGAAAATCGTTTTGGAAAAAGTCAGTTGCAGCGTATTGTGCCGATGTTTGAACAATATTATGAAAAACAGAAAGCATCTATAAAGTTTTGGCGTGACGGAGAATGTATTTATCCTAAAAAGTCGGTGAAAATGCAGAAAAAAATGTTTAAGTCTGATTATAAATATCTGGTGGAAATTTATCCGCAAGAGGGAGCGACAACCGCAAGAGTGACAGGGCAGTTTGTTTATAATGGCAGAACATATAGTTTGTGGTATGAAAAGCCGTTATCAGACTTTGATAAAACATGGAATACCCTCAAAAAAAGATTTATCTATATCAGTGTAATAACTTCATTTATTATGGCGGTTTTATTATGGCTCGTGCTGCAAAGATTATTTAAACCTATACGAACATTGACGGAAGCGGTCTCAGGTATGCAGTCGGGAGATTATGGCAGGCGTGCAAAAATATACGGAAATGATGATATAGCCATGCTTGGTAAGAAATTCAACAATATGGCTGAAAAAATAGAAAATCAGATTGCACAGATGCAGGAAGAAAATATCAGGAAACAGCAGTTCATAGATAATTTTGCACATGAGATGAAATCACCGCTCACAAGCATTTACGGGTTTGCGGAGTATATGCAGAAAGCAAGAACAAACGAGGAAGAAAAAAATAAATGTATGGGATATATTATGAGCGAAAGCAACCGTATGCTGCAATTATCATACACGCTTCTGGATATGGCAAAAATGAGGAACACCGATATAGAAAAAAATAATTTTAAGACGGAAAATCTGATACAGACATTAAAAAATAAAAAATATCAGAAGCAGGAAGAAAAAAATATCAGATTGATATTTAATAGTGCTGTTGATGAAATATACGGAAATCTTATTTTAATTGAAAGTCTGTTGACAAATTTGATACAGAATGCAGTTTATGCAAGCAGTGAAGACGGTGAGATACATATAAGCTTTGCTATTGAAAAAGATGTTGCTAATGAAAATGATTTTGTTGATAAAAAGAAACTTTTTAAGGAAAGTGAAGTGGTTTCGTATGATAATAACAAGTCAGACTTTATCAAGATAACAGTGAAAGATTTCGGATGTGGCATAAAAGAGGAGGATATAAAACATATAACGGAGGCTTTTTACCGTGTAGATAAGGCTAGGGAGAGAAAAGAGGGGCGCACCGGAATCGGTCTGTTTTTGTGTAAACAGATTGTAGATATTCATAAAGGAAGTATGTCTGTCATTTCAGAACTAGGTAAAGGAACAGAATTTACCGTTTCATTACCTTTTCGTGGTTGAGATATAACATTGAGGGATTATAATTTGCCTGCAAAATAAAAAAGCAAAAGAATGAGGGAGGAAAGGCTTATGTGGAACAAAAAGAAAATTAAAAATATTGGAGTAGCAGCCGTTATTACAGCGTGTATATTCGTGGCAACAGGGACGCTCAGCTATAGTATAGGAAAAAGTCAGAGCAAAACATATTCTATGGTCGAGAAAAAAGAAACGGCACAAAGCAAGACAAAAACGCAGAAGAAAAAAGTAAAAAAAGAAGTTAATATTAAAGGCGGAATTACTCTTGAAGAAGCAAAAAAAATAGCCATTGACTACCATATAAAAAATGGTGGGACTAAGGATGATTTTAAATGGGAAGATACATCAATAGATTACCGTGGGGATGATGAGGTTCCGTTAAAAGCATATTATTATATTGGTATGAGACCTAAGGACTCAGATTCACTTCTTCATTATGAAGTATATTTTATACATCCAACTTCCGGAAAAGTAATTGGTTATAGTATGGATGATTCGGAGGGAGGAACAACAAATAAAGAAAGAATTTGTGAAAAGGTTATATGTGATGATGCAAGCAAACTTGGATATGCACCTGTGAGCTGGGACAACATTGAGAAAATATATAAACAAGACCAGTATGACGGTACGACAGTGCGTTGGAGAGATATGAGCAGGGAACAGGAGAAAATTTTAAAACGTGCATATAATAAAGATTATAAAAATGTAGTAAAACAGGTTGTTAAATATTATAATATAGGAAATGTTGATGACTATGAGGTTGTAGGTGCTGCTGTAGACAGTGAGCTGGGAACTTATTCTTTGCTATCCGATAAACGTGTATTCTGTAGAGATGGAATTATGTTTAATTTAAAATTTAAAAATGGTCTGGAAGTAAATGTCTGGTTTGATCAGGTAACTAGAAAACTTAGAAGTTTTGAAATTGAAAATTGGATTGGAAATATGTGACATTAGGTAGGAAAAATTTTGACACAATAAAATATTTAGGTAAATAATAATATTATCGACAGATAATTATGTTATTGATAAATATAATATAGGGGAATGATTGGGAGCAGATTAAATAGAAGAACCGTCAAATGTTGTTGTTCATAATTAAAATGTGAGTAATGACAGTTGGCGGTTTTTGGGTTGAAACAAAATGCCTGTTAGAATATAATGATGTTGGGGTCAAAAGGTATTTTGCCCCCAACTAATGCCACGGATTGCTTCATTGCTGTGCAATTTTCGCAATCCTACAAACACCTCCAATCCCGCATATTTGCAAGCAAATCTGCTACTTGTCGGTGTTTGGCGGGTCAAGCCACCAGATAGCAATTTGTATGTAAACATACATTGCTATCTGCTTTTGACCCTTGCATCATATAATGTGAAATATATAAAAGTATAAATAATACTTTGTCAAGCTATAGTAATGAAAGTTAAGAATAAGAAACAAACATAATCTGTCTGCTTGGCATAAAATTGAAGTTGCATAATTAATAAATAAACTGTGGAGGAAGAAAATGATAACAGGCGAACTTAAGAATAAAATAGATAAAATATGGGAGATATTTTGGACGGGTGGCATTACAAATCCGCTTGATGTTATTGAACAGTTTACATATCTGTTGTTTATAAAGCAGTTGGATGATGTAGAGACAACTAAGGAAAATGAGGCAAATTTTCTGGGATTTGAATATGAGTCCATGTTTCCGGGGGATTGCCAGAAATACAGGTGGAGCAAGTTTAAAAATTTAGGCTCAGCCGATGAAATGTATGACCTTGTGTTGAACGGTGTATTTCCGTTTATTAAAAATCTGCATCAGGATGGCGAGTCGGCATATTCTAAATATATGGGTGATGCTATATTTAAGATACCGACGGCGGCAATGCTCTCAAAAATCGTTGATGGAATTGACAATCTCGGAATTGGCGACGAAAAAGATACCGACACTGACTCAAAGGGAGATTTATATGAGTATCTTTTGTCAAAAGTTGCAACGGCAGGAACTAACGGACAGTTTAGAACTCCGCGTCATATAATTAAGATGATGGTGGAATTAGTACAGCCAAATCCTGATGATGTAATAATCGATCCGGCAATGGGCTCGGCTGGATTTTTGATAGAAGCACAGGAGTATCTGCGAAAATATCATGAGGAGTCATTTTATGATGAAGCATTTAAGGAGCATTTTGCCAATCATATGTTTTATGGAAATGATATGGATAGAACAATGCTTCGCATCGGAGCAATGAATATGCTTCTTCACGGAGTGGACAATCCTAATATTTCTTATAGGGACAGTTTGTCCGAGCAAAATAAGGATGTTGAAAAGTATTCACTTGTGCTGGCAAATCCACCGTTTAAGGGAAGTTTGGATTATGAAGCTGTTTCGGCAGATTTGCTAAAGGTTACAAAAACGAAGAAAACCGAGTTATTATTTTTGGCATTGTTTTTGAGAATACTAAAAAAGGGCGGACGGGCAGCCGTTATCGTGCCGGATGGAGTGTTGTTTGGCAGCAGTAAAGCACATAAACAGATAAGAAAAGAAATTATAGAAAATAATAAACTGGATGCCGTTATCTCTATGCCAAGCGGTGTGTTTAAGCCATATGCAGGAGTATCAACTGCGATATTGATATTTACAAAGACAGGTTCAGGCGGAACAGACAAAGTCTGGTTTTACGATATGAAAGCCGACGGATATAGTCTTGACGATAAGAGACAGGAAGTGAGCGAAAATGACATTCCTGATATAATTGACAGGTTTAAAAATCTTGAAGCGGAAGCAGAGAGGGAGAGAACCGAGCAAAGTTTTATGGTCGACTTTGACGAAATAAAAGCTAATGGATATGACCTCTCCATCAATAAATATAAAGAAATAGTATATGAACCGGTTGAATATGAGCCGACGGATGTAATATTTGGAAAGATTGAAAAGATAGAGAGTGAAATCCAGAAAGAAATGTCAGAATTGAAAAAGTTGTTAGAGTTGTGATATGGGGGAGACGGTACCTCAGAATAGCTTTAATAATGGAAGTATGTATTCAAAAGGATTTCCAATGTTGCAAAAGTGGACATTCAAAAGTGAAAAAGTGGACATTGAGAATGAAAAAGCGGACATTCAAGAGCGAAAAGTGGACATTGAGAATGAAAAAGCGGACATTCAAGAGCGAAAAGTGGACATTGAGAATGAAAAAGCGGACATTCAAGAAACAAAAGTGGACATTGAGAGAAAGCTTTATGAAAAAGGAAAAGAGTTTTCAGGAAAAACGATTGTTCATATTTACAGGTTTTTTATTAAGTTTGGATATGACGAAGCATTCGGAAGAAGTGCTGTGATGGAGTTTTTGGAGTTGAAGAGTTCCAGTGCTTCCAAATTATTGTCTAATATGTTGCAGACGGATATTATTGAGCCGGTATCAGGACATGGTAAAGGAAAGTATAGATTTAAAATATAGAGATAAATAGAGTTGAAAATGCAGAATGTTTCTTGACTGAAAGTCAAGAAGATGAGGAATAGAAATGCTAAAAACTTGGTAAATTCGGATTTGTAGGAGGATGAGGATGAAAAGCAATATGATTAAACTTGGGGATGTTGCGACATATATTAATGGATATGCTTTTAAACCAGAAGATAGGGGAGAAGCAGGGTTGCCAATTATTCGTATTCAAGACCTTAC
>JBNMLR010000089.1:0-7083 GCA_050874945.1 Butyribacter sp.
AGATATATATGGGGGACAGGTAAGGACAAGAAGCGACTGGATGTCATACCTGTACTGGTTTAAGACCATGATCGCTGAACTTCACGGAGAGATTGATGTAATAGATGCAACTGAGGGCGGTGCAAAGATAGAGGGAAGCCGTATAATGACACTGAATGAGGCTATAGATGAGTATTGTACGGGCAGTTTTGATTTTAAAGCGATACTTGATGGTCTTAAGCCGACATTTGACGATGAAATGTATGCCATATTTAAAAATGATATGAACCATATGAAAACTGAATTGTATGAGATGAAGAAAAAAGCTAGAGAGGGCATAAAGACCGCAGATACGGTAATAGAATCGTTAAAACATAAAAAAAGAGATATAGCTAAAGAAAAAAAAGCTGTAAAAAAGATAAAAAAGATAAACGATTTTTTTCCAAAGCAGTTTGTATATAGCCTGATAGATGATTTTATCGAGATGAGCATTGAGGGAATTATGAGTGTCAACTGTTTTTCGGGTGATGAAAAAGAAGACACTATAAAGTCATATGAGTTGTCAAAAGCTGCATTTGAATCGGTCATAAGAGCTGTTGAATTTACGACCCCTTTGTTGGAGGATGCGTTAGAAACACTGTAAAAGTAAGGAATTAAAAAATTAAATGAATATTTTAATATACAGATATAACAGTATTTGTGAAGATGCCGTTATAAGAGGATTAAAAGAACTGGGGCATAATGTAAGTCAGGTGACACTAGAAATGACAAACAAATCACCGTCGGGAAAAGAGATATTGTCCGAAGTGAAAGCTGCCATTGAAAAAAATAAAGCTGACATAATATTCAGCATAAATTATTATCCGGTGCTTTCAGAGATATGCAGGGTTTTCAAACTGTTGTATTTCAGTTGGATAGTCGATGCACCTGTACTGGAACTTTATTCAAAGACAATAAAAAACAGATGCAACAGAGTATTTATATTTGACTCACAGCTTTACAATGAGATAGCACCGTACAATCCCTATAATATATTTTATCTTCCGCTTGCGGCAGATTGTGGATTTTATCAGTCTGTTATAAAAAATGCTTCAAAAAATGACATGGAAAGATACAGCCACAACATAGCATTTGTCGGTTCGTTATACACCGAAAAATGTCCGTATGACAGGATAACAGGACTGTCAGACAAGACCTCAGGGTATCTTGACGGCATAATGAAAGCACAGGAAAAAATATACGGCTATTATTTTGCGGAGGAACTTTTAAGTGATAAAATAGTAAACGAGTTTAAGGAAAAATACCCCGGATTTTATGAAGCGGGTGAAGGAGACTTTCTGACTGACAAAAGAACGCTCGCACAGTTCTATATGGGAAATAAGATTACGGCGATGGAGAGAGTGGATGTGTTTAAGAGACTTTCCGAAAACTTTGATATAGATATATACACGGGAAGTGACACCTCGGAAATGCCAAAGCTGAAAAATCACGGAACGATAGAAACTCATACAAAAATGCCGATAGTGTTTAACAAAAGTCTTGTAAATCTTAATATGACCTCAAAGCCGATAAGGAGTGGAATACCACTTAGGATATTTGACATATTGGCTTGTGGTGGCTTTGTGCTTACAAATTATCAGTCAGATCTGATGGAATATTTCGTACAGGGAGAGGACATGGATATATATTCCGGTACGGAAGAATTAGAAGAAAAACTGGATTATTATATGTCACATGGAAGTGTCTGCAGAGAGATGGCAGATGCGGGATATAAAAAGGCAGTCAGATACCATACATATCCGATAAGACTTAATGAAATGTTTGAACTTGCATTTCACAGGAAAAAAAGTGCATAACATCACACTAAAATAGAAATTAAAAACCACAATATTAATTATAATTATATAGTGAAAAAGAACCTATGGATTTTTACAATGAATAAGAATTTATTATAGAAAAGGAAAATTAAATGGACGAAAAAAGAGTATTTGAACTGGCTAAAAAAGTGGCAAATTGTGAGCGTGTGGATAATATGCTGATAGAATCGATACAGACATTATCCGAAGCATACAATATGCTTGTATCGGAGATGGATTGTTTTAAAAAGAATGTAATGTATGAGGTGACGGATAAAAGACTTGAAAAAGAATTATTAAAAGTGCCTAAGATAATGTCCTGTGAAGAAACATTAGATGAACTTTTAAAAAGTGAAAAGTCTCTTTGCAGGTTTGGTGACGGCGAATTTGCCTGCATATCAGGAAATTTAAGAGCAAAATTTACGGCAAATTACAGTAAAAGGCTTGCAGACAAACTTTTGGAAGTATTGTCAAGTAATGATGAAAATATAATGATAGCCATTGCAGACAATTACGGAAGTCTTGAAAAATATTCGGAAGCATCAAAAAGAGAGATAAGACATTATATGGCAGGTAGTGCAAGAGAAGAACATATGAGACTTTTAGATGCAGACAGAATATACTATAATGCATATGTTACCAGACCATATATTACATTTGCCGACGCATTCACAAAAGCACCAAAAGAGAGATTTGAAAGATTAAAACTTTTGTGGGATAAGAAAGATGTTGTCCTTATAGAGGGGGAATATACGAGATTTGGTGTCGGAAATGACCTTCTTTCAAATGCAAAATCAGTCACAAGGGTATTGGGACCGGCGGTAGATGCCATAAATAAATACGATGAGATATTAAGTGCTGCAATGCAGGAAAAAGAAGACGCATTGTATATGCTCGCTTTAGGACCGGTTGCGACAGTCATGGCATATGACATTGCAAAAAAAGGAAGACGTGCCGTTGACATAGGGCATCTTGACCTTGAGTACGAATGGTTCTTAAAAGGGGAGGGAGTCAGAGTGCCTGTACCGTATAAATATGTAAATGAGATTGGCGGAGGAGAAAATGTAGAAGAAATACATGATAAAAAATATGAGAGTGAGGTAAAACATATAATTATAGGATAGGGGTGTGATTATGAGGACGATAAGTATTGGAAATCAGGATTATGAATCAATTATAATGTCAGATTGTTTTTATATTGACAAAACAAAACTTATAAAAGAATGGTGGGAAACTAAGGATGATGTAACACTTATCACCAGACCGAGAAGATTTGGGAAAACATTAAATATGAGTATGCTTAATTGTTTCTTTTCAAATAAATATGCAGGACGTGGAGAATTATTTGAGGGACTTGATATTTGGAAAGATAAAAATTATCGTGAAATACAGGGCACATATCCGGTTATATTTTTGAGTTTTGCTGCTGTCAAAGAAACAAATATAGAGGATGCAAAATATAGGATATGTGCACTTATATCTGAAATATACGAGGCTAATCGTTATCTGCTTAAAGGTGATATATTAAGTGATAATGAAAAAGAGCAGTATTTGAGTGTTAAAGTGGGTATGAATCCAATAGGAGCATCAGATGCAATAAAACTTTTATGTGGATATATGCAGAGATATTATGGAAAAAAGGCAATTATATTTTTAGATGAATACGATACCCCACTTCAGGAAGCGTATATTGGAGGATACTGGAATGAAATGTTAAGTTTTATAAGGTCATTCTTTAATTCGACATTTAAGACAAATCCGTATCTGGAACGTGCATTGATGACAGGAATAACAAGAGTATCTAAGGAAAGTATGTTTTCTGATTTAAATAATCTTAGGATAGTATCAACGACAAGTGAAATATATGAAACTTATTTTGGTTTTACTGAAAAAGAAGTATTTAACGCATTAGAAGAAGCTGGGCTTTCTGATAAAAAAGAGGAGATAAAAAGATGGTATGACGGTTTTACATTTGGCACGCACAAAGACATATATAATCCGTGGTCGATAACAAATTTTATAAAGGAAAGAAAATTAAAAACATACTGGGTCGATACAAGTTCAAACGGACTTGCCGATAAACTTATACGAGGTGGATCATCTGAGATAAAAAAATCAATGGAAAAACTTTTAAATGGAGAAAGTATAATAGTAGAGATAGATGAGCAGATAGTTTTTAATCAGTTAGATAACAATGAAAATGCAATATGGAGTCTGCTTCTTGCCTGTGGATATTTAAAAGTAGAAAATTCAGAAACTTGCGATATAAATGGAAAGTATGAATTGAAATTTACAAATTTAGAAGTTAATGTAATGTTTCAAAAACTGATAAAAGACTGGTTTAGAAATACGGGAGATGCATCAAATGAATTTGTAAAAGCAATGGTGACAGGTGATATAAAAGCAATGAACCACTACATGAATAAAATAGCGTTGGCGACATTCAGTTATTTTGATGTTGGTAATAAGCCGTCAGATTATGTAGAACCGGAGCGTTTCTATCATGGATTTGTGCTGGGACTGATGGTAGGAGAAAGCGAACGGTATATCATAAAGTCAAATAGGGAAAGTGGTTTTGGCAGATATGATATAATGATGATTCCAAAAGACATAAAGAATATAGAACTTCCGGCAATAATTATAGAGTTTAAGGTGTACGACGGAGAAGATGAACAAAGTTTAAAAGATACGGTTGCAGCAGCTCATAGACAGATAGAAGAAAAGAAGTATGATGAAAGTATTTTGCAATTAGGAGTGGATAAAGAAAAAATAAAACATTATGGTTTCGCTTTTAAGGGGAAGAAAGTGTTGATTGGCTAAGTGGAACTTTAGAGAATATCTGATATTGGAATGAAATGGTAAATGTATAGTTTGTCTGGCAGATTAAACATAATAAAAAAAATGTCGATATTCTAGATAGAGAAATTGATTAAAAAGGCACGGATGCCGTGACAAAAACTGACATTTCATGGAGGAAATAATAATGATAAACAAGATAACTGAAAGGCTGAAATACTGGGGACAGCTTTTATTGCTGCCGGTCTATTGGTTATCTTTTTTAGTTCCCAGAAATAAAAGGATATGGCTGTTTGGCAGTACCTTTGGAAGAAGATTTGCTGACAATCCGAGGTATCTTTACCTCTATGTAAATCAGCACAGAGAAAAACTGGGTATAAGACCCATCTGGATCTCACATGATGAAAAGATTGTAAAGATGTTAAATGACAATGGATGCGAAGCCTATATGTATAACAGCTTAAAAGGAATAATATTCGCTCTTATCGGAAAAGTTTATCTTTTTGACAACTATTCAAAAGACATAAACTTCTGGCTGAGCGGCGGTGCGGTAAAGATAAACCTTTGGCACGGCATACCGCTTAAGAAGATACAGCACGACAATGTCTTTGACAGGTTCAGGCATCCGAAAAATGGCTGGGAGAGATTTAAAAACTTTCCGAGAAACATATCGGACGAAAAGCCGCATCATTATGTGCTTACAACCTCCGTAAATTTAAAAAAGATATTTGCGTCAGCATTTCAGACAAAAAATGTGCTTGTCGCAGGCTATCCGAGAAATGAAGTCCTTGTATCAGACAGGGTCAAAAACCTGTATTCAACGGAAGAAAAAAGAGACAGGAAAAAAATAACGGATTTTCTTAAAAAGGACATGACAGCACAAGGGAAAGAAACAAAAAGAAAAGAGGAAGAAACAAAAAGAAAAATGGTATTTTATATGCCGACATTCAGGCAGAGTGAAACACTTTTCTTTGAAAACTTCGATAAGAAAGACTTTCAGAGATTTTTAAAGGAAAATAATATTTTGTTCTGCATAAAACTTCACCCGAAGTCAAAGCTGAACAGGGAATTTCAAAATATTCAGAGTGAAAATATAATGGTGATAGACAAAGATGCTGACCCGTATGTATTTCTGAAACTTGCCGATGTTCTCATCACTGATTATTCATCAATATATTTTGATTATCTGCTGCTCGACAGACCGATAATATTTTTTGACTATGACCTTAAAGAATATCTCAGTGATTCAAGGGAAATGTATTTTGATTACGATAAGTTCACTCCGGGACAGAAAGCAGAAAATTATGGGGAGTTAAAAAATGCATTGTCAGATGCCTTGTATAAAAATGACGCTTATGCCGATGCAAGAAAAAAGATAAGAGACAAAGTTTTTTCACAGGGACGGCAGACGTCTTCATTGAAACTGATAAAAATGATTTTAGAAAACATAGGAGGACTATGATATGAATACAGATTATATAATTGTGCAGGCCGGAGGAAAAGGAACGAGAATGGAACACCTGACGGCAAACAAACCGAAAGCACTTGTTCCGATAAACAATCTCCCGATGCTTTTTCATCTTTTTAGAAAATATCCTGATAAACGGTTTATCATAATAGGTGATTACAAATACGAAGTATTAAAAAAGTATTTAAAAGTATTTGCGGATGTAAAATATCTTCTGGTGGATGCAAGAAGAAAAAAGGGAACTTGTGCAGGAATAAAGGATGCACTTGGACTTCTTCCGCCAAAAGAGCGTTTTATGCTTATCTGGTCGGATCTTATATTGCCTGAGTCCTTTGAGATACCTGAGGATGATGAAAACTTTGTGGGTCTGTCAAAAGACTTTGAGTGCCGCTGGAAATACGAAAATGACCTGTTTGAGGAAGAACGCTCGAAAGAATATGGAGTTGCTGGACTGTTTGTATTTAAAGACAAATCAGAGATAGCAGATGTGCCGCAGGAGGGCGAGTTTGTGCGCTGGCTTCAGCAGATAGGCATGAAAATGTCTGAGGTGGGACTTTACCGCACAAAAGAGTATGGTCTTATCGCCGAGTACAACAAACTTGAAAGACAGAAATGCCGTCCGTTCAACAGAATGACGGTAGAAAACGGCAGACTGGTAAAAGAGGGCATTGACGAGCAGGGAAGAAGCCTTGCCGTGAGGGAAAAAGGCTGGTACAAATTTGTAAAACCGCTCGGATTTACCGATATGCCTGAGATTTACAGTTATGAGCCGTTTGTTATGGAAAAGATAAACGGAAAGAACATATATGAATATGATGACCTCAAATCTGAGGACAAAAAGCAGATACTCGAAAAGACAGTTGCCATGTTAAAACGCTTACATTCTTTAGGCAGCGTACCGACCGACTACTTCAGTATGCAGCAGGCATATATGACAAAGACATTTGACCGCCTTGCAAAAATAAGGGATATGATACCGTTTGC
>JBNMLR010000090.1:0-7080 GCA_050874945.1 Butyribacter sp.
CTTAAATGCACTAGAACCTACGACTTCTGTTTTTACAGTCTTATTTGTAAAGTCAAATGTTATCTTAACATCAGTTATTTTCTTGCCCTCTGTAGACTGCATTTTTGATTTTGGGAAACTTGTTTCATATGTTTTTTTCTGTATCTCAGTTGCAAGTAATTTTTTATCTGCATCTGTTGAACCTGAATCTCCATAAACTAGCACTTCTAATGTATTTGTTGCTGTAATGCTATCTGCATTCTCTGTATATGATGAAACTGCTGCTGTACTAAAACTGTTGATTATCTGTAAATCTTTTGACTCTTTTGACTTATTGATATAAGGAATTACCTGTGTTCCTACGATACCAACGAGGATAGCCATGATAGCGATAACGATGATAAGCTCTACGAGAGAGAATCCCTTGTTTCCTTCCTCCTTTCTTTTCTTCATTTCATTGAGTTTTGTCTGTAAAAAATTCATTTTTCTTTGCTCTCCTTTTAAATATTGATTTTTAGTATGTACCGTTGTTGTACGTTGCCTGGAGCCCGTGGTTTTTAACACCCCTCAGACTCTTTTTATATCATATGTCCCATGGCGACACATAATAAACAATTTAGACTGAGCATTAAACTGCTCACTTTTAAATAAAAAATTAACCTATGCTGTCATACATACTGTAGATTGGCAGCATTATCGCAAGTATGATAGGTACGACTACTACCGCCATGATGATGATGATAATAGGCTCTAATGCCGACATAAGTGCTTCTGTTGCCATCTCGACCTCATCATCATAATAATCTGCTATCTTGTCCAGCATATCTTCAATATTACCGGTCTGCTCACCAATCTCTATCATATGGCATACGACCGGCGGAAATACTCCGCTTTCTGTAAGCGGCTTTGACAACGGAAGTCCGTGTGTAACATCTTCCTCGGCTTTTTTTAAAGCTCTTTTCACAACTTCGTTTGTCATAATCTTTCTGACTATCGCCACGGCATCCACCATCTGTATTCCCGATGCCATAAGCGTGCTTAATGTCCTTGCAAGTCTCGCTGATGCCGTCTTTACCGAAAGCGTTCCGACAAGCGGCAGCTTAAGTGCTATTCTTCCGACTATCATCGCACCTGTGTCTGTCTTTTTAAATGCCGTAAATGCAACTGCGATACCTGCGATTATAAGAAGCATTATATACCAGTAATCCACAAAGAAATCACTGACTGACATTACAAACTTTGTAATGCCGGGCAGTTCACCACCGCCAAGTTCATCAAATGAAGATGTAAATGTAGGTACTATCTTTATCATCATGATAGCGACTACAACTATAATAACAAGTATAAGTATTATGGGGTATATCATGGACTTCATAATCATTCCCCTTAAGTGTGCATCTTTTTCAAAATGACCCGCAAGCCTGTCAAGTGTAGTATCCATACTACCTGATGCCTCACCTGCCGCAATCATATGTATCATAATCTCAGGAAATATCTTTGGATAATGCGACATGGCATCTGCCAGTGTCTCACCTCGCTGTACTTCACCACTGACATTTTTTATCGTGTTTTTAAATGTCTTGTTTTCTGTCTGGTTTGATAACATATCAAGTGCCGTAATAACCGGAACACCTGCATTTAATATACTTTCAAACTGTCGGCAAAAAACACCAAGTTCCCTAGCCTTTACGGCTTTTCCTATATGTATATCAAGATCTTTATTTAAAGCATTTGCCTGTGCGATATTTACTATGAGATTTCCATTTGAAGAAAGCTTCGCTTTCGCTGCTTCAAGATTCTGAGCCTCTATCGTACCGGTCTTTGACTTGCCGTCCGGCAGCACTACTTCATAATTAAAACTTTCCATACGATATTTTTCCTTCCACTGCCTGTCCTGCGTGTTTTTAAAAACCTAAAACAATTTGCCACGCATTTTTACATCATCCTGTGCAAACTCTACTGCACTGTCGGCAGATATTTTATGTTTGATATAAAGATCGAACAACGAATCATCCATCATCACCATACCGTTTTTCTTGCTCGTCTGCATTATCGACGGAAGCTGATGTGTCTTGTCTTCTCTTATAAGGTTTTTTATCGCAGGTGTTCCAAACATTACCTCAAATGCCGCCACTCTGCCTTTTATATCTGCCCTCGGTAAAAGCTGCTGGGATATAACTGCCTCTAATACTGATGCAAGCTGAACTCTTACCTGATCCTGCTGATGAGGTGGGAATACATCTATGATTCTTTCTATTGTCGGTGCCGCACCTATCGTATGCAGTGTTGAAAATACAAGATGGCCTGTCTCCGCCGCTGTCACGGCTGTCGAGATAGTGTCGAGATCTCGCATCTCTCCGACAAGTATTATATCCGGATCTTCACGGAGTGCCGCACGCAGTGCCGCCCCGTATGAATCCGTATCAAGTCCGATTTCTCTCTGATTGACGATTGCCTTTTTATGATTGTGAAGATACTCTATTGGATCTTCAAGTGTAATTATATGAACATTCTTTTCGCTGTTTATAATATCTATAAGTGATGCAAGTGTTGTAGATTTACCACTTCCCGTAGGTCCTGTTACAAGCACAAGCCCTCTCTTTTTCTTTGTAAGCTCTATAACATGATGCGGTATTCCAAGGCTCTCGGCACTTGGAATAGTAGTGCTTATAAGTCTTAATACTGCTGCATATGAACCACGCTGCTTAAATGCGTTGACACGAAATCGTCCGACCTCGTTTATCGCATATGCAAAGTCAAGTTCTCCTCTCTCCTCCATCACCTGTTTCTGAGGTTCTTTCATCATCGACTCGACAAGTTCTTTTGCCTTTGCCGGCATAATCCTTTCAAAAGCAGACATCTCACAGAGTTCACCTCTTATCCTGCATTTTGGCTTGATGCCAACCGTTATATGTAAATCTGATGCCCCAAGTTCTCTTGCTGCCATCAGAAGATTATACATATTTGTCTCCATAGTAGCCGTAGGCTCCATAGCAGCTCCTGGCTCCATAGTAGACATTGCTTCCATAACTTCTTCCATAATATACTCCTCCCCTAATCTTCATATGCTACACGGCGGACTTCTTCAACTGTTGTAATTCCTTTTAAAACATAATCTACCGCACTCATCCTCAATGTTTTCATTCCCTGCTTAAGTGCTATATCCTCAAGAACATCTGCCGTCTCACGCCTGTTTATCGCACGCTTTATCTCGGTACTGACAGGCATTATCTCATAGATACCTACTCTGCCGTAATAGCCTGTACCGCCACAGCGGACACATTCACAATGCCTTGCTTTTCTTATCATGACACTCCGGTCGTCCTTTATTTCAAGCACTCTGCGGTCATCTTCATCTGCCTCCTCAAGTACCGAACACTCCGGACAAACTCTTCTTACAAGTCGCTGTGCAATAACACCGATAACTGAATCACCGAGCATATAACTCTGAACACCCATATCCGCAAGTCGTGTGATAGTATTTGCCGCACTGTTCGTATGAAGTGTACTTACAACAAGATGCCCTGTAATAGATGCTTTTACGGCAATCTCTGCCGTCTCTGCGTCTCTTATCTCTCCTATCATGATAATATCCGGGTCCTGTCTCAATATAGAACGGAGTGCCGAACCAAATGTAAGTCCCGCTTTTTCATTGACCTGAACCTGATTTATACCGTTTATATTTGCCTCGACCGGATCCTCAACAGTGATTATATTTACACCCTCTACATTTAATTCACTGAGTGCAGTGTAAAGTGTTGTTGACTTACCGCTTCCCGTAGGACCTGTTACAAGGATAAGACCATTGTTGTGACTGAGTATGCTGTTAAATTTTTCAAGTTCTTCATCGGGAAATCCCAGCTCTCTCTTGTCTCTCGTAAGACCGGTCTTTTGTGCAAGTCGCATAACTGCCTTTTCCCCGTAAACTGTTGGCAGCATTGATACACGAATATCATACTCCTGCCTGTCTACGATAGCGGTGGCTCGTCCATCCTGAGGTCTTCTTTTTTCTGAAATATCAAGTCCGCTCACAATCTTTATCCTGGCTATCATCGCCGCATGAAGTGCTATATCATGTCTCATCTCCTCATGCAGCACTCCGTCTACTCTAAAACGTATGCGAACCTGGTTTTCCATAGGTTCTATATGTATATCGCTGGCTCTTTTATGTACCGCCTGCTCTATGATCTGTCTGACGAGTTTTACTATAGGAGCCTCTGCCTGTTCATCATTTTCCTCTTCCTGAGTAAGCCCTGCATTCTGCTGCTGCCTCTCTCTGGTGTACTGCTCTGCCACACGGAGCACCTCAGCATTTCCGTAGTATCTGTCTATGGCTGCAGCTATATCACTCTGAACCGTCACACATCTTTCTATCTGAAATCCTGTAATGATGGATATATCATCCATAGCTCTGATGTCAAGCGGATCACTCATCGCCACTTTCAATATGTTTGGATTTTTTTCACTGAACGCAAACGGGATAAGATTGTATTTTCTCAATACTGACTCGTCTATAAGCTTGATTATCTCATCCTGAATACGAATACTTGAAAGATCTATACTCTCAATGCCGAGCTGTTGCTGCAATGCCTCCATAATCTGCTGCTCTGTAGTAACTCCAAGCTCTATAAGCACATTTCCGAGCTTTTCACCTTTTTTCTCGTTCTTCTGCATCTCCAGTGCAGTGCCGAGCTGTTCTTCCGTAATGACACCTACTTCTACAAGAAGATCTCCAAGCCTTTTCTTTCTCCTAAAACCTGCTGACCTCACTCCAAACTTCACCTCATCATAATATTTATGCTAAAAAATATTGGCACAGACATTTTATTATATTGGTGTCAAAAGATATTTTGACCCTTATATTTTTTCTGATATTTATATAAAAATGTCCGTTTTCACCCTTAAACCAATTTTTTTCATCACATATTTATTTATAGAATACACCCTTTCTTCATAAATTTCAATATTTTCTCAGCATTATTTTTAATAAATTATTTTATTTATGCCTAAACCATGTCTAAATTATAAACTTTGCAACACCGTCGCTAAGCCTTTCTGCCGCTTCTTCAGCCTTCTTTGAATTATTATTTACAACAGATGATTTATCTGCTATAGAAACAGTCCTGTTTGCTATATTTGTCGTTCCATTTGCACTCTCATCTGTAGCAACGCTTATGCCGTTTATCGAATCGAGTATTGATGAGATAGATGCAAGAAGTTCTTCTGATGTGGCACTAAAATCTGACACAAGCTCGTTTACATTTGATGCATCCTCGTTGTAATATCCTGCAAGTTCGTCAAATTTATGAAAGCTGTCAGTAACATCCGTCTCCACAAATTCAAGCATACGCTCTGCATCTTTTTTAAGGTTTTCAACTGCATTTTTTACTGCATCTGTCACACCTTGTATATTTTCAACATTTTCTTTTGACTGCTCTGCAAGTTTTCTTATCTCATCTGCAACAACTGCAAAACCTTTTCCTGCATCGCCCGCTCTTGCTGCCTCAATAGATGCATTGAGTGCGAGAAGATTGGTCTGGTCTGTTATTCCCATAATGGAATCGGCAAGCACATTTATCTGATCTACTACTTTTGCCTCTTTCATCGCCTGTTCAAGTTCTTTTTTCATAGCTTTCTTTGTCTCACTTGCTTTTGATCTGATAGATGCCGCATTTTCCTTGCCTTCTTTTGCTCTCTTGTATATAAGCTCAACCTGATTTGCACCGTCCTGTGCTCTCTGTGCAATGTTCTTTGCGGCATCTTCTATCTCATGCGACATTGAGTCTATGCTCTCTGTGGTAGCTGCTGTTTCTTCCATTGACGCAGCCACTTCCTCGGTCGTAGCTGATACATCTTCTATTTCACCGTTTAACATTTCCATATTTACATTAATGTCGTTCACCACATCTTTTATCTGTCCCGTGCCATCCTTTACTTCACCTATGAGACTGCCAAGGTTTGATCGCATCGTCTCGAGTGCATTTGCAAGCATACCAAAATCATCTCGTCTTTTGAGATACTTCTCATCTATCCTGCTTGTAAAGTCACCTTTTTCCAATACACCCATTTCTCTGCCTACTGCCTCAAGCGGCTTAACGATATTTACGATAATCACAACTATAATTGCTATAAGTACAATGCCAATACCACCTGTCACCAATATATATATTTTTGTCATATTGTTTGAATATGATGTAAGCTGTGCTTCCTGTTTTGATACTGTATCATCTATATCATCTGTGTAGTTGCCGGTTCCGATAACCCAGTCAAATGCCTTATAATAGTATGTATAGGAACGCTTTGGTGAAGGTTCACTCTCCCCTTCTTTAGGATAATAGTAATCCGTATATGCCTCTTCATTTTTGACAGAATCCTGTATCATCTGCTTAACCATGGCAAATCCCTTTGAGTCTTTTGTACTCATACGATTTGTGCCCTCAGTGTCACTTCCAAGAAGAACTACATTTGTTCCGTCTGACTGGTCTACCCAGAAATAACCACTGTCACCGTATCTCATATCACGAATCTGATCTGCTGCATTTTTCTTTGCGAGATCTTCCGTGAGAATGCCGCTCTTGTACTGGTCGTAATAATGCTTTGCAACCGATACTGCCGCTGACACTTCTGATTTGATATTTTCGTCATAAGAATTCCGGATACTGTTTTCCATCTTATCTAATGACCTGTTACTCAGATTCTTCATACAGATGGTTGAAAAAATCGTACCAAACAATAGTATGATAAGAACTCCTATCATAATAAATAACATTTTGAATTTAACTTTTATGTGTTTCATCTAAAATTCCCCCTTTGCATTTATTAACTTAAACGGATAACCTCCCATCGCCATTTTTGTGCAACTTCAATACATTCATTATACAACTTTTCGGTTTTTTATGCAACTTTTACACAATCTTAATTATTTTTGCTGTAACTACTTTTACACAGAAAAATTTATTCAATTTTAAAGTTTGTCACAGCAAAAAAACTCGAACAAATAAACTTCCACATTGAATGTGGTAAGTTTTTTGTCCGAGCTTTTTACTATGATATTTATAATTTCCTGTTCTAAAAATATTTTGTCAGGCGGATATTCATAAG
>JBNMLR010000091.1:0-7060 GCA_050874945.1 Butyribacter sp.
AAACCATGAGCTTTATATCGTATTTATTTAACGGATTAAGTCTTGGAGGCGTTTATGCTATCATCGCCCTCGGTTACACGATGGTATATGGTATCGCAAAAATGCTTAACTTTGCACATGGAGATGTAATCATGATCGGTGCTTACATATCACTTCTTTCTATGACAAATGCAGGAATACCGGCATTTCCGGCACTTATCATTTCAGTGATAGCCTGTACGGTTCTTGGTATTGTTATTGAGAGAATTGCATATAAGCCACTTAGAAATGCATCTTCTTCACTCGCAGTTCTTATCACTGCGATAGGTGTCAGCTATTTACTCCAGAATGTCGCACTTTTACTTTTTGGAGCAAATGCACAGACTTTCCCATCAGTTATCAAATGGAAAGGTCTTTCACTTGCCGGAGGAAAACTCAACCTTTCCGGTGAGACAATAGTTACTATCTTAGTATGTATCGTGATAATGGTTCTGCTTATGCTTTTCGTTCAGAAAACCAAACCCGGACAGGCTATGCGTGCCGTGTCTGAGGACCGTGGAGCAGCACTCCTTATGGGTATCAATGTAAACGGAACTATCGCACTCACATTTGCAATCGGTTCAGGACTTGCAGCAATCGCAGGCGTGCTTTTATGCTCAGCTTATCCGAGTCTTACACCTTACACCGGTGCAATGCCCGGTATCAAAGCCTTTGTCGCTGCCGTATTCGGTGGTATCGGCTCAATCCCCGGTGCATTTATAGGCGGCATCCTCTTAGGTATTATCGAAATATTTGGTAAAGCCTACATTTCATCACAGATGGCAGATGCGATTGTTTTTGCCGTACTTATAATTGTCCTTCTCGTTAAACCGACAGGACTCTTAGGCAAAAAAATTCAAGAAAAAGTATAGGAGGCAGATATATTATGTCAAAGAAATTATCTAAACAAAAATTAAATGATATTATCACTTATGGTATAGTTATAGCTGCTTTTGTCATAATGCAGATTCTTATAAATGCAGGAGAGATTTCCTCTCTCTTTCAGGGACTCATGGTTCCTCTCTGTACTTATATAATACTCGCCATTTCGCTTAATCTCGTTGTAGGTATTCTCGGAGAATTAAGTCTTGGCCATGCAGGTTTTATGTGTGTCGGTGCATTTACAAGCTCATTCTTCTCAAAAGCGATGCAGGACAGCATTACAAATTCGACTGTGAGATTTCTTCTCGCACTTCTTGTCGGTATAATCACAGCCGCTATATTCGGTATAATCATAGGTATTCCGGTATTGCGATTAAACGGTGACTACCTTGCCATCGTTACACTTGCTTTCGGCGAGATAATCAAAAACCTTGTAAATGTCCTTTTCATTGGAAAAGATTCAAAGGGATTTCATTTTTCAACAAAAGATGCCGTAAGTTTAAATATGGAACCTGACGGAAAGATTATCGTAAACGGACCTCAAGGAATCACAGGCACACCTAATGACTCGACTTTCTTTATCGGTTTTATACTTATTCTCATAACATTATTTATAGTATTAAACCTCATTCATTCAAGAGACGGCCGTGCTATCATGGCAATAAGAGACAACAGGATTGCCGCTGAGTCTATCGGTATAAACATTACAAAGTATAAACTTATGACATTTACAATATCAGCAGCAATGGCAGGTGCAGCAGGTGTTCTTTATGCACACAACCTCTCAAACCTCACAGCCAACACAAACAACTTCGGTTACAATATGTCGATAAACATCCTTGTATTCGTAGTTCTCGGTGGAATCGGAAACATCAGAGGTTCTATCATAGCCGCTGTCGTACTTACACTTCTTCCTGAGCTTTTGCGTGGAATGTCAGACTACCGTATGCTCATATATGCCATCGTTCTTATAGTCATGATGCTCTTTAACTGGGCACCAAAAGCTATAGAATGGCGTGAAAAACACCTTTCATTTAAAAAGAATAAAAAGGAGGCGGCATAGTATGGAAACTTTATTAGATGTTCAAAATCTTGGTATTTCTTTTGGTGGTCTCCGTGCTGTAAACAACTTCAGCATCAATATTGGCAAAGAACAGCTTTACGGACTTATCGGACCTAACGGTGCAGGAAAAACAACTATATTCAACCTTTTGACAGGTGTTTACAAACCCGACAGCGGAAAGATAATCTTAGACGGTAATGACCTTACGGGCAAATCCACAATAGAGATAAATAAATCCGGAATAGCAAGAACATTCCAGAATATAAGGCTTTTTTCACAGCTTACCGTGCTTGACAATGTTAAAACGGGACTTCACAACAACCACCATTATTCAACGCTTGACAGCATACTTCGTCTTCCACGCTATCACAAAGTCGAAAAAGAAATGAATGATATTGCAATGGAGCTTCTTGAAGTATTCGGACTTAAGGATGATGCAAATGTCCAGGCTCAAAATCTCCCTTACGGACAGCAGAGAAAGCTTGAGATTGCAAGAGCACTTGCCACAAACCCAAAACTGCTTCTGCTCGATGAGCCGGCTGCCGGCATGAATCCTAATGAAACTGAAGAACTTATGGATATGATAAAATTCGTGAGAGACCATTTCCATATGACTATTCTTCTTATTGAACATGATATGAAACTCGTAAGCGGCATCTGTGAACAGCTTACCGTACTAAACTTCGGTGAAGTGCTTGCACAGGGCGATACATCAGATGTGTTAAATAACCCGCAGGTTATCAAAGCTTATCTGGGTGAATAAATAGAGAAACTCCATAGGAGAAATTCTCCATAGGAGTTTCTCATTACAAGAAATTAAAATGGTATTTCTATAACACCATTTTAATTTCTTGTGTAAACCACTATGTTGTTGAGTTTGGATTGCAGCATCTTTTTAATTTTAGAAATGAGGGATAAATTATGGCAATGCTTGAAGTTAAAGATTTAGAAGTATATTACGGTATGATACAGGCTATCAAAGGTATCTCTTTTGAAGTAAATAAAGGTGAGGTTATCGCTCTTATCGGTGCCAACGGTGCAGGTAAGACTACTACCCTCCACACAATAACAGGACTTCTCTCCCCTAAAAAGGGAAGTGTTATGTTTGAGGGAAAAGACATAACAAAGATACCTGCACATAAAATAGTATCAATGGGAATGGCTCATGTCCCTGAGGGTCGACGCGTTTTTGCAGACTTAAGCGTATATGAAAACCTTAAATTAGGAGCATACACAAGAAAAGACAAGGAAAACTTAAACAAAGACCTTGAAAACATATATGAAAGATTTCCAAGACTTGCCGAGAGAAAGAACCAGTCGGCTGGAACATTGAGCGGTGGTGAACAGCAGATGCTCGCCATGGGACGTGCACTTATGTCAAAACCGTCAATCATCCTTATGGATGAGCCGTCAATGGGACTTTCACCAATTCTTGTAAACGAAATATTTGATATTATCGAGTCTATAAGTAAATCCGGCACAACTGTTCTTCTTGTAGAACAGAACGCAAAGAAAGCTCTCTCAATCGCAGACAGGGCTTATGTACTTGAGACAGGTAAAATCGTAACAAGCGGTAAAGCAAGTGAATTGCTTGAAGATGACTCGATAAAGAAAGCTTATCTGGGAGAATAAATAGCCAAGCTCTAACGAGCTTGGCATTAGAAGAATGTATAATGGCATCTTTATCAAGATGCCTATACATTCTTCTGTAATCCGCTACTTTTACTAAAAATAAAGGAGGTATCACTATGGGAAATATGGTTATCACGGTTTCTCGCCAGTACGGCAGCGGCGGTAAAACTATTGCTGCCATGCTTGCCCAGAAACTTGGTATCAACTGCTACAGCCGTGAGATTTTAAAGATGGCTTCAGAGGACAGTGGCATTAACGAAAGACTTTTCGGTATGTCCGACGAAAAACTCCGCCATGCAGGATGGTTCAAGACTTTAAGCCATCCTTACACGGGCGAGCTTCTTCCACCGGAGGATAAAGGTTTTGTCTCTGATGACAATCTTTTTAATTATCAGGCTAAAACAATCAAAGAACTTGCCGAAAAAGAGTCCTGCATCATTGTCGGAAGATGTGCAAATTACATATTAAGAGACAATCCCGATGTACTCAGTGTTTTTGTTCATGCAGATGATGATTTCTGTCTTGCAAGGGCTATGGAGCGTAACAGTTTCAGCGAAAAAGAAACCAAAAAATTTATTGAACGCACTGACAAATACCGTTCGGATTTTTATCACTATCACACTGGACATCACTGGACAGATGCGAGATATTATGACCTCTGTCTTGACAGTTCAAAACTCGGTTTTGAGAAATGTGTCGAGGAGATAGAGGCTTATGCTAAGATAAGATTTGGGAAGTAAAGGTTTTTTAGTGCAAAATCTAAAATCACTTAAACCGGATTTAAAGAACTAAAATCGAATGATACTTATTAACTGAAATCAAAAAAGACAATGAAAAAAAACAAATAAAAACCAGCAATTTAACACTATCAGGCAGCCGGGCGGATATTTTTAATCCGCCCGGTTATCCCGATAATACTAAGTTGCCGGTTTTTTATTACTTTTTATTGCTTGCTCTTAAATCTAATCAGGCATCGGAGTTTTCTACCGTATCATAATACTCTTTATATACCTCAGCAAATGTCTTGTACGTTTTTCCTTTCCATTGAATACTGATTATATTATTACAATCATCAAATACATCAGCATCCAATTTTTTAATATTATCCGTAAATGTGACATACTCTAAACTGCTGCATCCCTTAAATGCAGTCTCACCAATTACTGTTACGCTGTTTGGTATCACGATACTCTTTAATGCACTACATCCATAAAACGCATTTGAATCTATATAAGTCACCGTATCAGGTATTTCAACATCAGTAAGACTTGTGCAACCTATAAACATTCCATCTGATATACCAGTTAAACTTCTAGGCAATACAACTGATTTTAAACTACTGCAATCTCTAAATATATCATAACTTATATTTGTAACATTTTCTGAAATCTTAATCTCGCTCAGACCGGTACAACCGCTAAATGCCATATTTCCAATATGTGTCACACTGTCAGGCATTTCTATTTTCTTCAATCCAACGCGGCCATTAAAAGCAGACGGTGCTATCTTAACAATATCATCCGGTATTATTGTATTACTGCTTCCTGCGAGCAACTTATTTGTACTGGTTTCTATTATTGCATTACAATCATTACGGCTGTCGTAAAACTCATTTCCCTGTTCAACACTTACCTGCTCTAAACCCTTACATCCTTCAAAAGCATATTTATGTATAGAAGTTATCTCTTTTGGTATAACCAATTGCTTAAGTCCACTGCACCCACTAAATGCATGAGTTCCTATATTAGTTACGCCTTCAGGTATAAATGTACTTCCGGATGCAAGAACAAGAGTTTCTTTATCTTTATCTATAATCGCATTGCAATTATTTCTGCTGTCAAATGTTGCATTTTCTTCACTTACACTTATACTATTTAGTCCATCGCAGTAAATAAAGGCATCTTCATCAATTTTTGTTACATTTTTTGGTATAAATAATTCCGTAAGTCCTTTACAGTCATTAAATGCATATGTACCTATCTCAGTCACGCTTTCAGGTATCTTTATTTCCTTAAGATTAATGCATCCCTCAAAAGCAGATGAATCAATCTTCTCTATACCATCCGGAATTTCTACCTCCTCAAGATTACTCAAATCTTTAAACAGCTCACTGGCAATCGTAGTTGCACCATCAGCTATTTTTGCTTTCTTTATGCCTGTGCATTTGCCAAATGCATCTTCACCTACACCGCCTAATTTACTTGGAATAGTTATCTCCGTTAAACCTACGCATCCATAAAATGCCATCTCCCCAAAGGAAGTTACATTATCTGAAATTGTAATATTCTTTAAGTTTTCACACCATGCGAATGCACTGTCCCCTATACCGGTTACATTATCAGGGATGACAATCTCAGTCAAACTTTCATTTCCCATAAATGCCCTTGCCCCTATACCGGTTACACTGTCAGGAATTTTAGTTCCTTTACACCCCAGCATAATTTTGTTATTTTTAGTTTTAATTACAGCATTACAATCATTTCTGCTGTCATAAACTTTATTGTCTTTATCTACAGTTATAACACTCAATTCGTTACATTTATAAAAAGCATAATCTTCTATCTTAGTAATTCCCGCCGGTATATTTATACCTGTTAAACCATTGCAGCCTGAAAAGGCATTCATACCTATTGTTGTTACATCAGATGGTATCACAGTATTCTTACATCCGGCAATAATCTTGTTACTTTCCTTTTCTATAATAGCATTACAATCTCCCCTGCTGTCATAGTGTTCATTATCAGATGCAACTTTCATGCTCTCCAGACTGTCACAAAATGCAAAAACATCCAAGTATATTATTGATACATTCTTAGGAATAGTTATACTTTTCAACGCTTTACACCCATAAAATGCACTATCTCCTATAGAAGTAACGCTATCAGGTATTTCAATAGCTGATAAATTACTGCATCCATTAAAAGCATTACTGCCTATGCTCTTTAAATTTACTGAAAGTTTAATATCAGTCATACTGCTGCAATCAGCAAAAGCATTATAACTAATATAAGTTACGCTGTCAGGCATTTTTACTTCTGTTACAGATGTGCAATTTTCAAATGCATACCTTCCTATACTTGTAACACCTGGAGCAATATAAATACCAGTCATCTTTTTACAATCCTTAAATGCATATTCAGGAATTTCTTTTACCCCATCATTAATTACAAGATAAAATTCTTCCGATGCCTGCATTATATTGCTTCTGCTTTCATCCGTTCCATCATATTCTAAAACCTTTGCTCCGTCAGGTGCTTCGGTAGTTGCCACTGGTGTTGGTGTTATCTCCGGAGCCTTTGTCACTTCCGGTGTTGCCGTTGCCTCCGGTACTTTTGTCACCTCCGGTGTGTTTGTCACTTCCGGTGCTGCTGTTATCTCCGGTGTGTTTGTCACTTCCGGCATAACTGTCGTATCTGGTATTTTTGTTTCCACTACCATAGATGTTGCTTCAGGATTTTTTGATAC
>JBNMLR010000092.1:0-7051 GCA_050874945.1 Butyribacter sp.
GGATATAGACACGCAGATACTAACCATCGAATCAAAAGCACTTATAACGGATTATTCAAGCATTTATATTGATTATCTTCTGCTTGACCGTCCGATACTTTTTTACTGTTATGACTATAAGCATTATCTTGAAAAGGACAGAGAAATGTATTTTGAATATGAGGATGTAACACCGGGAGAGAAAGCCAGAAACTTCGACGAACTTTTTGAGCAGATAAAAGGAGTCATTGAAAACGGCGGAGATTACGGAAGAAAAGACAGGGAGCGTGTTAAAAATATGTTCTACTGTAAGGCAGGACAGGGTCCGGTAGGAAACATTCTTTTAGACATGATGGTGAACAGGGAGATTGGAAAAAAGCATGAATAAATGTGATAAAGCTAAGGTAAAGATTATAAAGCCTTGTGAGCGTACAGAAAAACTGGAGAAAGTATGCAGGAGATTGTGGAAAGACAATTTTGACGACAGCGGAGAATATATATCGTTTTATTTTTCAGACAGATGGAAAGAGAGCACGACACTTATTTACGGTGAAGAGAGTATGCTGCATCTGAATCCGTACCGTATGCAGCTTTTCGGCGGGGAAAAAACAATATATTATATTGTGGGAGTTTGTACCGACAAGGCATACAGGCACAGAGGATATATGGATGCACTCTTAAGAGAGAGTTTCAGATACCTTTATGAAAATGATGCACCGTTTGTTTATCTGATGCCGGCTGATGAAAAAATCTATCTTCCATATGATTTTACAAATGTTTATACGGTAAGTTTATTTGAGATTGCCTTGAGGAATGGCGAAAGAAAAAATAATGATAATAAATTATTGGCTGCAGGGTATGACAAAATATCACAAAATGAAATAAAAGCTGCCGTTTATGCTGAAATGCCATCAAATGAGATTACGGTTACCGGGTATGATGAATTGTCAGAAAAACAGAAAGAGGAGCTTATAATCAGGTCTGAAAATATAATGTCAGAAAAGTTTGAATGCCATGTAAAAAGAGAGGAGTCATATTTTGAGCAGAAAAACCGTGAGATGAAAGCCTGTGGCGGTGAACTTGCCGTTTTTGTGAAAGCCGGTAAAATCACGGGGTATGTGATGTATATATGTGAAGATGTTCCGGAGACTGTTGAGACGGTGATATTTGATGAGAGAGACAGTACAGAAAAATATATTGATGCACTTTTTGAATATTCATACCGCAAAGGTGATATGCAGAAAAATGACATATCAAAGTTGAAATTTGACGAGTCATTTTTTGTCGATAAAATCTTTACTGATGAAAGAAATGTCAAAGGGGTTCAAAAAATATCAGAAAAACAGACATTTGAGCTTCTTATGGCGAGGATAATCAATATAAAAAGTTTTATTAAAATGTTCACAACTGAGCATGAAGAGGATATGTTTGTTGAAATAGAAGATGAATTTATAGAAGAAAACAACGGAAAGTGGAATATACACCTCGGAGGTAAAAGTACGATAACAAAGTACAGCGTGATAAATGATACAGAAAATGTTTTTTGTGATAAAAATGAAAAAGATAAGTACAAAAAAATGACGATTTCACGGTTTGGGGAGCTGATGTTAAAAAAAATTAATTTTTATCTTAATGAAATGGTTTGAAAATTTGACGGACATTGGTGTATAATGTATTATTATCTAAACACAGGTGATTGTGAAACTGATTGTATGCTGTGTTGATTGCACAATATAGCAAATAATATCGCAGGCACGCTTGTGCTACCTGTCACTCGTAACAGTACTAAGTCAGTAAAAGACACTGCCTAAGTGCTGACGGTGACAGAAGTGCACTGCTAACATTATTTGTTATATTTGTGCAATTTATCAAGGATAAAGACAGTTTCGCAACTGTCTGATTAGCGAAACACATACGGAGGGAATATATGGGTAAGGAAGATAAGAGCAGTTTTTATAAAAAGTGGAATAAAGAGATTGATAAATTAGCTGACAATAAGAGCCACTATGAGTGGGATGAACTTGAGGAACTTATAACAGATGATTTTGAGAATGAGAATATCACTTCAAATGAGTTTGATGAGCTTATGGCTAAGCTTATGGAATTTGATATGTAGGGTAAGTAAGTGAGGGTTAAGGTTCGCATCCGTGGTGTGACCGTCAACCAGAGAGGGGCATTGATAGAGTGACGCGTGAGGAGATAGAGTACAGAAGATATTTAGAGAGAAGAATACGAAGAAGAAAAAGAAGAAGACAGGTTATGATAGCAAGAGCCGTGCTTCTTATAGTTATACTTCTTGCCCTGTTTGGCATTTTTTCATTGATAAGAGGGCTTACAGGCGGACATGGCAGTTCAAAGAACAGCAATAGCAATAAGGAAAATCCAAAAACAGTCGAGCAGACCAGTGAACCTGAAGTGACAGATAAACAGACACCTGCGGTGAAAAAGAATAAATCGACTGCAAAGCCTGCTGATGATGAAACAAATGTACCTGCTAATGTACCTAAGGGGTATGAAAAACTTTATAACAGCCTTGTGAGGTTAAAGGGCAGATATGACGGTGTTGAAGATATACTTATGAACATATCAAAATATCCTAAGGAACTATTAAATCTTGCGGCAAAAAATCACGAGACGATAGAGTTTGTTGCAGGTTATCCTAAACATGATAAGGACACAGAGGCAAACGGAAGAATCAGCACACAGGAGTTAAAGCGGGGAATACCGTTATTACAGCAGTGGGATACCAGATGGGGATATGTTAAATACGGAAACTCGATGATAGCAGTCAATGGCTGCGGACCTACCTGTCTTGCGATGGTATATGCCGGGATAACAAAAGATACGGCAATGACACCTGCGGACATAGCAGAATATTGTTCAAATAATAATTATTATAATGATGATACAGGAACATCATGGACTCTTATGACGGAGGGTGCAAAAGATTTTGAACTTTCCGTAAAGAAAGTTTCTTTAAATGCAGCTTCGATAAAAGCGGAGCTTAAGCAGAAAAGACCTATGATATGCAGTATGGCACCGGGGGATTTTACGACCCAGGGACATTTTATAGTGATAAGAGGAATTGATTCTAAAGGAAAGCTTCTTATAAATGACCCGAACAGTATCGCCAATTCAAAGAAGCGGTGGAGTATCGGAAGAGTTATAAAGCAGATTAAGGCAGCATGGAGTTATTCACAGGAATAGA
The DNA here is from genome assembly GCA_050874945.1 of Butyribacter sp. Lineage (GTDB taxonomy): Bacteria > Bacillota > Clostridia > Lachnospirales > Lachnospiraceae > Butyribacter. Next base: position 3,188 of record JBNMLR010000092.1, read on the forward strand.
AAACAAATGTTTTGTGAATGTTTAGATTATATTACACAGGATGGAGGCAGCATATGGATAAGACCGATAAAAAGAGTATGGAGCTTAATATAGATAATGGTGAATTAAAAACCAGTATGATACCGGAGGATTTTACGGATCCGCAGATTCTTTATGACAAACTGATAGCCATGATAAAGAGGTATCATCCGTCTGGAGATATATCTCAGATTGAAAAAGCATACAAGATAGCATATAAAGCACATGACGGACAGCTTAGAAAATCGGGTGAGCCATATATCATTCATCCGGTGTGCGTCTGTATCATACTTGCCGAACTGGAGCTTGACAAAGAGACAATAGTTGCAGGTATGCTTCATGATGTTGTTGAGGACACGGTTATGACGAGTGAGGAGATAGCGGCTGAGTTTGGTGACGAGGTTGCACTTCTTGTCGATGGTGTTACAAAGCTTACACAGTTAAATTATGTTGCCGATAAGGTAGAGGTTCAGGCAGAGAACTTAAGAAAGATGTTTCTCGCAATGGCAAAGGATATAAGGGTAATCCTTATAAAACTTGCCGACAGACTTCATAATCAGAGAACGATGCAGTACCAGACACCTGAAAAGCAGAAAGAAAAATCAAGGGAGACACTAGATATATATGCACCTATCGCAGACAGACTTGGTATTTCTAAAGTGAAAGTTGAACTTGACGACCTTGCTTTCAAATATCTTGAGCCTGATGTTTACAATGACCTTGTCGAGAGGATAGATAAAGGCAGAGGCAGGAGAGAAGAATTTATCAAGCAGATAGTCTCTGAAGTAGATAAGCATATCAAAGAGGCGGGGATAGAAGCAACTATCGACGGCAGGGCAAAGCATTATTTCAGCATCTACAAAAAGATGATAACGCAGAATAAAAAACTTGAGCAGATTTATGACCTTTTTGCCGTGAGGATAATCGTAGATACCGAGAGGGAATGTTATACGGCTCTCGGTGTCATACATGAGATATATAAGCCTATTCCGGGACATTTTAAAGATTATATAGCTATGCCGAAGCCGAATAATTATCAGTCACTTCATACGACACTTATCGGACCACAGGGTCAGCCTTTCGAGATACAGATAAGAACATATGAGATGCACCGAACGGCTGAATACGGTATCGCTGCACATTGGAAGTACAAAGAGAACCAGTACGGACATAATACTGCTGACAGCGAGGAGGAAAAACTTGCATGGCTCAGAAGAATACTTGAGTGGCAGAGAGATATGTCCGACAATAAAGAGTTTTTAAGTCTTTTAAAGAGTGACCTTGACCTTTTCTCAGACCATGTTTACTGCTTTACAAAAGACGGTGATGTTAAAAATCTCCCTGCAGATTCTACACCTATCGACTTTGCGTATGCGGTTCACAGTGCAGTAGGAAACAAGATGGTTGGTGCGAGGGTAAACGGAAATCTCGTGCCGATTGAGTACAAATTGCAAAACGGTGACAGAGTGGAGATAATCACTTCACAAAATTCAAGAGGACCAAGCCGTGACTGGCTCTCAATCGTAAAGAGTACACAGGCTAAAAACAAGATAAACCAGTGGTTCCGCTCGCAATACAAAGAAGAGAACATAATAAAAGGAAAAGAGCTTCTTGCGAATTACTGTAAAGCACAGGGAATAAATCTTTACGAGCTTATAAAACCTGAATATACTGATACCTGTAAGAAGAAATATGGCTTTAAGGACTGGGAGTCTGTTCTTGCGGCAGTAGGGCACGGCGGTTTAAAGGAAGGTCAGGTTATAAACAGGCTTCAGAGTGATTACAGAAAGAAAAATCCTACATCGCCTACGGATAAGGATATACTTGAAGCCGTAAACGGAAGTGCGGCAACTGTTGGAGCACAGCCAAATAAAGCGGCATCGGTTCGTTCTAAAAACGGTATTGTTGTTGCTGGAATAGATGATGTATCAGTCAGATTTTCTAAGTGCTGTAATCCGGTTCCGGGTGATGAGATAATAGGTTTTGTCACAAGAGGACGAGGTGTTTCGATACACAGAACTGACTGCATAAATATGATGAATCTTTCAGAGGCGGACAGACATCGTATAATAGAAGCAGAATGGCAGGTAAGTCCTGAGGGCAAGGATAATGAACTTTATGATGCAGAGATAATCATCTATGCAAATGACAGAATGGGACTTTTACTTGAGATAACAAAAGTATTTACTGAGTTGAAAATAGATGTAAAGTCGATGAACATAAGGACGAGCAAACAGGGAATAGCAACGATAAATGTTGGTTTTGCAATCCGAGGTGTTGAGGCATTGCATGATGTGACAAAGAAGTTAAGACAGATAGAGGGAATAAAAGATATACAGAGAACGCAGGCATAGCGGGTTGTATCAAGTTTTTTGATATGTACTGTCTATTTCAGGGTGTGGCAGACGGCTGCAGCCTGGAAAATGGATTTTATAAGTGGAATGGAGATAATTTATGAGTCAGTTAAAATGTGATTTTAAGGTTGTCGGACCGGTTCAGACAAACTGTTATTTTTTGAGCAATACAGATACAAATGAATGTGTTATCATTGACCCAGGCGAAGAAGCAGGGAAAATAGAGAACTTTATAGAAAAGAAAGGATTAAAACCGGTTGCGATACTTCTCACACACGGTCATTTTGACCATATCGGTGCGGTTGATGAGGTAAGGGACAGATATAGTATAAAAGTTTATGCCGCGGCAGCAGAAAAAGAAACTCTTGAAAATCCGGATATAAATCTCTCATCACAGTTTGGCGGCGGATATGCGGTAAAAGCTGATGAGTTCTTAAATGACGGACAGGAGATAGAGCTTCTCGGAGAGAAAGTAAGATGCATACTCACACCGGGTCACACAAAAGGCGGAATGTGTTATTACTTTACAGGCAGTGGAATATTGTTTTCAGGAGATACACTTTTTCAGCAGTCGGTCGGAAGAACTGATTTCCCGGGAGGAAGCATGGGTGAGATAGTGCGTTCGATAAGGGAGAAACTTTTTGTACTTCCTGATTATGTACGAGTTTATACGGGACACGGAATGATGACAAACATTAAGGATGAGAAGATGCTCAATCCTTTTGCGGTGGAATAGGTGTTATTATGATAGAGATAAATTTATCGGAGCGTGATTTTGATTATGAGATACAGGCTCTTGTAAACAGTTTTTTTCCGGGGCAGAGAAGTGTTGTGTATATCTGCGGTGAGGAAAGAAGCGGGGATGAATTTGCTGATGAGGTTTTACTTACGGTAAATATCAGTCTTTCAATGAAACAGATAGCTGTAGAAGTTATCTGCGGAGATTATGACTTAAAGAAAACGGAAGAAGTAACAGGGGAGAAAGACTGGCATAAAAATAAAGATAAGACGACACATCCGTACAGAACTTACTATAAAAATGTATTGAAAAAGCTCATATTTGAGCAGCTTAGAGATATACCGGCTGAAAAACTTTTTAATATGTCAGCCGGTTGTTCATTAAAGAGAGTAATACCTCTGTGGGGAACAATGACAGGGGTAAGACCTGCAAAGATAGCCATGAATGAGATATTGTCAGGAAAGACGGAGGATGAAGTAAGAAAAGAACTTAGAGATACCTATTGCTGCAGTGATGAAAAAATTGAACTCGGTCTTGGAATTGCGAAAAAAGAGGCAGAAATCCTTGAAAAATGTGATTACAAAAACGGTTACAGTCTCTATATAGGTATTCCGTTCTGCCCTACGACTTGTCTTTACTGTTCTTTTACATCATACCCATATGAGAAATTCGGGCATCTTGCGGAGAAATATCTTGATGCATTGGAAAAAGAGATAAAATATCTTGCAACGATTTATAAAGACAAAAAGGTGA
>JBNMLR010000093.1:0-7049 GCA_050874945.1 Butyribacter sp.
ATCGTTATATTGCTCATCTTGGCTGCATCACCGAGTTTTTCATTAAATGTCTTAAACATTCCATTTAATGATTTGTATGTAGCAGGTATCTTTGCATCATTGTAAGCCTTTTTCTCAGCCGTAAGAGCTGATTTATTTGCCTTAAGGCTTGTGAGCGATGACTCATAAGACGCTTTCATTGCCTGAGCCTGATTCATCGCAACAGAAGCTTTTGCAAGTTTGCTTGTCATATTCTCCTGTTTGCTGCTTAAATTTCCCTCCTGCTCTTTTAACTTGGCATTTCCCTCGTCTAATTTCTTTTTAGCTTTATCTATCTTTTTCTGTGCATCCCTCAATTTTTTATTTGTATGCATCAGAATGTCTTTATTGACTTTATCTATCTTTTTCTGATTTAAACGCACCTCAATGGTATCGTTTATATTTCCTGTCTCCGTGATACTTGCCACACCGTTCTGTCTTTTTAAATACGGAATGACAACTTTATCGGTAAACGCCGTAATATCCTTAATATCCTTACCGTTATAACCTACACTTACTGCCATTGTAGCCATCATATCGGCACTAATCTCCATAAGGTTAGGTGTACCGCAGTCATCCGGCAGGTCAAGTGAATTAAGTGCCTTAGATACTCTTACAAGAGCGGCATCCATATCGGTATCATCCGAAAACTCAAGCATTGTCATACCATAGTTGCTGCTTGATGTACTGGACACTTTATTAACACCACTTATAGTTCCGAGTGCGTCCTCAATAGGCTTAGTCACATTGTCCTGCACCTTCTGAGGTGAAGCACCCATCTCCGTAGTGATAACTGCAAGATACGGCATCTCCATATCCGGCATAAGATTTGTCTGCATCTTACTGAGGCTGACACCGCCAAATGCCAGAACTATAACAATAGCCACCAGCGTAAGATACGGCTTTTTAACAAACATTTTTGTCATGGTCTTTACTTTCCTTTCTTTAAGGTCTTGAAGCGAAACTGTTGTAAGCTGTGCAATAAAGTAAAATGACAGTTTCGCATTTACTTTATAGCATATAAATTAAACACACTATAAAATATAATTATTTTAGCAAACAAATATGACAGGGTGTCATATTCAACAAACGCAATTATATATGACACCCTGTCATATGTCAATAAAAAAAGTGATAGTTTATGTTCTTTTAATAAACTACCACCTTTTTTGATAATCTAATCAATAATATCCCCTATTTCCCGCTCCGTCTTTTTTACCTCCTGCTCAAATTCCCTCGCCGACATTCTGTATGCTCCCGAACCTATTACTATCATCTGCTCCAGTCCGTCCGAGGTCGCTACTGTTACATTGTGCTTTTTTCCTATTTCATGCGTTACTTTTTCTATATACATATCTGCCGTTTCTGCTTCTTTTGTATAGACCACGTTTATGTTGTGGTATTTTGATACTTCCCCGGGATTTCCTTTTACTTTGTAGGCATCAAATACAAGGATAAGTTCGCACCCTTTAAATCCCTGATAATTGCATAGTATGTCCATGAGTTTTGTTCTTGCTGCTTCGAGATTTTCTTTTGACAGGTCGTTTAATTCTTTCCATGAGAATATGATATTGTAGCCGTCTACGAGAAGATAATGTTTTCCTGATTTCTGGCTTTTCTCATGTCTTTTTGAATACTCCACGCCGCCAGCATCGTAAACTGACTCTTTCGGCTTTTTCGACCATTTCTTTCTCTCATAGCCAAATCTGCCCTCGGTGTCACTTCCGCCGCCTTTTCCCGATGCACTTTTTCCAAAGGTTCTCTCAAATATGGCTTCAAGCTCCTTATCATCCTCTATCGAACCTCCGGTACTGCCTTTAAATGCACCGCTGCGGATTTTTGCCGCCTTATATATCTCCTCATCAGATATGACGCTCTCCGTATCATCCTCTCCAGTATCTATTGCAGCTTCAAGATGCATATAGTCTTTTACTTCGTACCACGGCACATAAAAGCCTGAACCGTGTGCACAGAATACCGAGCCTGTCGGATTGTTTATGTCAGCATCAGGGTCATACATTTTTTCTGCCACTATCTCATCCTGGTCTTTGCACGGTCTGTATCCTTTGAGCGTACAGGTAAGTCTGCCGTTTCCCGCCGTATATGAATTTACCTGTATCATATAACCGCTCATCTGTGCTACCGGTGCTATTCCCGTAAACTCGGAGTTTTCACCCTTTTGGAATGGACCCTCAAATTTCGCACCCATTCTGTCAAGGTCAGTCATCGCCCTGCCTACGCTGTCCGCCGGAACTTCAAGCCTGAATGAATAATAAGGCTCTAAAAGTACATTTTCCGCCTGCATAAGTCCCTGTCTTATTGCCCTGTAAGTTGCCTGTCTGAAATCGCCGCCTTCTGTATGCTTTTCATGTGCTCTTCCCGACATGAGTGTTATCTTAATGTCCGTTATAGAAGAACCCGTAAGGACTCCCGGATGTTCCCTCTCGTCTATATGCGTCATTATAAGTCTCTGCCAGTTCTTATCAAGTTTATCCTCACTCGCCTGTGTCTCGATAGTTATGCCGCTGTCAGGCTCTCCGGGTTCAAGTTTCAAGTGAACTTCCGCATAATGTCTCAACGGTTCAAAGTGACCTACACCCTCGACCGTGTTTGCTATCGTTTCCTTATAGACTATACTTCCCTCGCCAAATTCAACTCTCGTGTGAAACCTGTCCCATATGAGATTTTTTAATACATCTATCTGAACCTCACCCATTATTCCCGTATGGATTTCCTGAAGTTCTTCGTTCCATACTACATGAAGTCCCGGTTCTTCCTGTTCAAGAGTTTTCATATCGTCGTAAAGTTTGTGTATATCGTCATTTTCCTGCGGTGTGACCCTGTATGTCATAACAGGCTCTAATACAGGCATCTCAGAATTTGTCTCCACACCGATACCCATGCCCGGATATGTCTTTTCAAGTCCCGTCACCGCACATATCTGACCTGCTCTTACCTCATCAGCAGATGTAAATTTGTTTCCCGAATATATCCTTAACTGGTCTGCCTTTTCGTCAAGCTGTTCAATATACATTTTTGACTTAAGCACACCACCTGTCACTTTCAGATAAGTAAGCCTTTTATTTTTGTCATCCCTCGAAACTTTATACACTTTCGCTCCAAATTCTTTTGGATATTCTTTTTTTAATGTGTATCTTTCCAGTCCGTCAAGGATTTCCTCAACACCTTCAACTTTCAAAGCTGAGCCAAAATAACACGGAAAAAGTTTTCTCTCAGAAATAAGTTTTCTTATATCATCATCATCTATATTTCCGCTGTCCATATATTTTTCAAGCACATCCTCGTCACAGACCGCTATATTTTCCAAAAATGCGTCATCCTTTTCAGACGAAAAATCCACACATTCACTGCCAAATCTCTCCGTTATGCCCGACATTATCTCTTTTTTGTCACAATCTCCAATATCCATCTTATTTACAAATATGAAAACAGGCACATCATATCTTTGTAAAAATCTCCACACTGTCTCCGTGTGGCTCTGTACTCCGGCAGGTCCGCTTATCACAAGTACCGCATAGTCAAGCACCTGCAAAGTCCTCTCCATCTCTGCCGAAAAATCCACGTGTCCCGGTGTGTCAAGCAAGGCTATGTCAAGGTCTTTCCACCCAAACATAGCCTGCTTAGAAAATATCGTTATTCCTCTGTCCTTTTCCATGGAATATGTATCAAGAAAAGCATCCTTATGGTCAACTCTGCCGAGTTTTCTAATGCTTCCCGAAAGATACAGCATAGCCTCCGAAAGAGTCGTCTTGCCTGAATCAACATGGGCAAGCATCGCCAAAACAATATTATTTTTCAAAATGTTCCTCCAAATTTATCTTATAATCCACCTGTATTTCCGGTGAAATCTCTTCATTATCCTTTTTAACTCAAACCTACCGCTTCTTTTGCAAGTATATCCGCCATATCATTATATTTATCGTTTGAATGACCTTTTACTTTTATAAAACGGACATGGAGTTTATCTTTTATGCCGTCATAAAATGCTTTATACGCCTTTGTTCCCTCTTTATTTGTTTTCCAGTCTCCAAGACACCATCTTGCAATCCCCTCATAATCATGATATATCGCAATCTTGTCAAAACCGTTTTCAATGGCATAACGCATAGCCGCCTCAGCACCTTTTATCTCCCCTGCAACATTTCTCATAGATGCAAGTTCTTTATCGTCCATCTTTTCGTTAAATGTAATTTCCTCTCCATCATTTAAGATAACCACACCATACGAAAATTCTTTTGTAACGGAATTATAACTTCCGTCTACATATGCCACAAGTTCATCGTCTGCAGCTCCGTCTACATTGCTGTCATTCATATATGCTGTCGCCTCCTGCATACTTGTAAAACTTTTGTATTTTGCTCCCGAATATCCGTCAACCTGCTTTTTGCACTCAGCCCAGCTTGCAAATATTCCCGTACTTCTGCCCTCTTTTACTGCATAAAACTTTCCTGCCATACACTACCTTTCTTTTACTTTCCTTATATAAAACATTTTTAATTCAAATTGTCTCTCATATGTTCAAACTCTGCCACCTGATATTTTAGTTCTAATTTCTATCCGTTTACAATATCATCATAAGCCTTTTTCTCAGCCATCAGTTTTTTATATGTTATATCAAGTCCGTCAATCATTCCGTTTCTCAAAGGTTCGACAAGCTCCACAACTATATCAAGCATCGAATCAAGTCCCATGTTTGCCGCAAGTCCCTTTAATGTATGTGCACTTTCAAAAGCAGTTTTCACATCCTTTTTTTCAAGAGCCACACCTAATTGTTCAAAGCTGGAATCGTCAAGCATCTCAATGAGACATTTTTCATAAAAATCTTCATCACCCAAAAATCTTTCCAAAGTCGTATTCATATCACAACCGTATCTTGAAAGTTCATCCGTAAGCCTGCTCATAACATCACCTTCCTTTATCCTTTTATTCTAAGATACCCGGATATATAAAGTATTCCGGGTATCTTTTACTGTTGTACTGTATTCCTTTTACTGTGCGATAACTGCATTTATCCTCTCGTTCATCTGCTCCTCGCCCATAATGTGTACGATAGACCAAAGGTCAGGAGTGTTTGCACGGCCTGTAATGGCAATTCGCACTATCTCTGCTATGTCAGAGACATTTCCCTTATATTTTTCAGGGTCAGCTTTGTATGCTTTCATGTCTGATGCATAACCAAGCTTGTCTGCTATCTCTTTAAGTTTGTTAAACCACTGTGAATTGTCATCATCATGGCTGTAGCGTGCCTGATATTCCTTAAGCACCTCATCAACCGTAGCCTTATCCGCCTTAAACCCGTCTTTTTCCTGCTCCTGCTCAATATCGAAGAAATAAGCTATCATTTCAAACACCTGTCTTGCATAAACAAGGTCTTTTCTTCTGCGTTTCATGCCGACACCCATGTAAAGTCTCAATATAGCAAGCATCTTTTCTTTATCTGCAAACCATACTTTGCACTTTTCAGGCTCATTCTCACAAGCCCAGTCATATAAGAAATCGTAAACTTCATCTTCCGAGAGTTTTGAAAGCTCATTCTTGCATATATTGTGAAGTTTGTCTTTGTCAAACAAAGCACCCGATTTGCTCATATTGTCAACTGAGAATGGGAATTCATTTATATCCTTGTCAGGGAATTTGTCATGCCACTCCTCAAAGTTTGAATTGAGAAGTGTGAGAAGATAAACTTTCATGCAATATGGATGGTAACCGTCTTTTCTGTAATAATCAAGTGAAAGTTCAGGGTCTTTTCTCTTTGAAAGTTTTCTCTTTCCGCCTGTCTCCTCATCAAATTTCATAAGATGTGCAGTATGTCCGTACTTTGGCATCTTAAATCCGAGAAGATGGAAAAGTTCATAGTGTGTAGGCACTGATGCGAGCCACTCACCACCTCTGATTACCATAGTCGTTCTCATAAGGTGGTCATCAACTGCGTGTGCAAAGTGATAAGTAGGAACTCCGTCCTGCTTTAAGATAACAATGTCGTGTATATTCTCAGGAAGTTTAATCTCACCTTTTATGCTGTCGACAAATGTAATCTCTTTGTCAGGCTGTCCCTGTGAACGCAGTCTTACAACATATGGCTTGCCCTCTTTAATATTCTTTTCAATCTCTTCATATGAGAGATTACGGCAGGTTGCATACTTTCCGTAATATCCTGTAAGCACCTTGTCTTTTTCCTGCTGCTCTCTTACTTTTGAAAGTTCGTCCTCCGTACAGAAGCATGGATAAGCAAGACCTTTCTTCACAAGTTCCTTGACATAGGTGTGATATATCTCAACTCTCTGTCTTTGGAAATAAGGTCCGTAAGCATTGCCCTCTGCTGACTCATCAAAGCCTGCTCCCTCATCAAACTCAATATCAAAATAGCGGAGTACATTTATGATAGTCTCGACTGCTCCCTCCACTTTTCTCTTTGCGTCAGTATCTTCTATACGAAGATAAAACACACCTTTTTTTCTGTGTGCGATACGCTCATCGGCAAGTGCACTGTAAAGGTTGCCAAGATGAATAAATCCTGTCGGACTTGGTGCCATTCTCGTTACTTCTGCACCCTTTGGCAGTTTTCTATATGGAAATTTCTCCTCATAATATTCCGGTGTCTTTAACTCCTCCGGAAACAATAAATCTGCTAATTTCTGATTGTCCATTTTATCTCTCCATTTCTAACTGTTTTTAAAAATCCGTCATATCTTTTCTCAGATATTTAACTTATATAACTTATATACAGTCTATTTTACACATACGCAGGCGGTTTGTAAAGAACGACAGCAAAATCGGTGTCCTTTTCTATTTTTGTTTATTATACAATCGCAATATTACACATATATTTTTGTGTAAAAAATATATAAACATTCTCCACTATATTGATTTACGGTATTTTTTCGGTGTCATACTCATTTTCTCTTTAAACACTCTGTAAAAATAACTCATATTCCTAAAACCACAGTCGTAAGCTATGTCCGTCACACTTTCCTTTGTCTCCCTCAGTCTTGAACACGCATATTCTATCC